>NZ_JAQYWW010001037.1:0-395 GCF_036322525.1 Streptomyces sp. BE20
ACCACCTCCACCGACGCCCCCAACGCCGTCAGACCCGCCCCCAACTACCCCGCACCCGGCGCCGCACCAAAAAGCCGCCCCAACAACAACAGTTGAAGCACCCCCGGCGACAACAACACACCCCGATCCACCCACCCCCCCAAAAAACACCCCCCCCAACACACAACCCCCCCCCCCCACCCCCCCCACACCCACCACAACCCAACACACCCACACAAAACCCCCCCCCCCCCCCCCCACCCCCCCCCCACCCCCAACACCACCGCCACCCACCCCCCCCACCACCCCCCCCCCCCCCCAAAACACCCAAAACAAAAACCCCCCCCCCCCCCCCCCACCCCCCCCCAAAAAAAAAACACACCCCCCCCACACCACAACCCAACCCCCCACACACC
>NZ_JAQYWW010001038.1:0-304 GCF_036322525.1 Streptomyces sp. BE20
TCCCCGACCTCGCCCGATCCCTCAACAACCTCGCCAACCACCAGTCCGGCCGCGGGAAGTGGGAAGCCGCCCTGGCATACTCCACCGAAGCCATCGGCATCCGTCGACGCATCGCCGACTCCGCCCCCACCACCCACCTCCCCGACCTCGCGGAGGCCCTCGACAACCTCTCCGTCCTGCAGTCCGAGCACGGCGACCGGGCAGCGGCCCTGACCTCCGCCACCGAAGCCGTCACCCACTACCGCACGCTCGCCGACACCGACCCGCGCGCCCACCTCCCCGACCTCGCCCGATCCCTCAACAA
>NZ_JAQYWW010001039.1:0-392 GCF_036322525.1 Streptomyces sp. BE20
ACAACGGCGGGGGGGGGGGGGGGGGGGGGGCGGCGCCCCCGCCCCCCGCGGCGCGTGGCCGGGCGGGCGGGCGCGGCGGGCGGCGGCCGGGGGGGCGGGTGTGGGCGGGGGGGGGGTGGGGGGGGGGGCGGGGGCCGTGGCCGTGGGGGTGGGGTGGGTGTGGGGGGGGGGTGGGTCTGGGGGGGCGGTGGTGGGGGGGTGCGCGGGGGCGGGGGGGGGCGCGGCGGTGGGGGGGGGGGGGCCCCCCCCCCCCCCCCCCCCCCGCCGCCGTTGTCACGGGCGGCCCGGGAACGGGCGGAGCGCCCGCCCGCCGGGGGGCGGGTCGGGCGCTCCGGGGACCGCGGGGGCGGACGACAGAGCTGGACGCCGAAGTGCTGGGCGATGCCGGCCAG
>NZ_JAQYWW010001040.1:0-315 GCF_036322525.1 Streptomyces sp. BE20
CACCCCCGCAGGCGCGGGGAGCAGGGGCCGGCAGCAACAGATGCCGGCCCCGGACCGGGATCACCCCCGCAGGCGCGGGGAGCAGGCAGTGCTCGACCGTTGAGAACTCAACAGGGTGGGATCACCCCCGCAGGCGCGGGGAGCAGACCTGGCCGGGCGGAGCGAGGGGGGCGGGGCGGGGAGTCGCGGCGGTGGGCTGTGGGTCTGCTCCCCGCGCCTGCGGGGGTGATCCCACCGCGCGCGACAGGTGCCGGTACTGCTCGCCCTGCTCCCCGCGCCTGCGGGGGTGATCCCAGCACTGGCCGCTACCTTCCG
>NZ_JAQYWW010001041.1:0-365 GCF_036322525.1 Streptomyces sp. BE20
CAGGATCGGCCTGCCCTACGTCTGGGGCGGCGAGGGGCCGGGCGGCTACGACTGCTCGGGGATGACCATGATGGACTGGCGTCAGGGAGGCAAGCGGCTCAACCACTTCGCCGCCGTCCAGTACGCGCAGTCCTCCCCGATCACCTACCGTCAGCTGCGTCCCGGGGACCTGGTCTTCTGGAGCTCCAACGGTCGTGCGGCCGACATCCACAACGTCGGCCTGTACATCGGCGACGACCAGATGAGCGAGGCCCCCCGCCCGGGCACGCGGAGCAAGCAGGCCAGCCTCTGGATCCTGGGCACCCCCGACGTCTCCGCCCGCCCCTGACCCGGGCCCCTCGCCGATGCAGGGTCCCCAGAGCCCC
>NZ_JAQYWW010001042.1:0-338 GCF_036322525.1 Streptomyces sp. BE20
CCGACGTGGAGCGCCAGGCCCGGGTTGCACGGACTCTCCCTACTGAAAGTAGGACGTGCTCTGGTAGCACCACTGACGCCTGACGAGAGATCATCTCCCTCGCGACAGGAAGAACAGTACCAGGTCAGAGCCGGTGCACCGCAACCCGACCGCCCACCCGCCGACCCCGCGAAACACGAACGAGGCCCGGCACCCTCTCAGGTACCGGACCTCGCCCGACGTGGAGCGCCAGGCCCGGGTTGCACGGACTCTCCCTACTGAAAGTAGGACGTGCTCTGGTAGCACCACTGACGCCTGACGAGAGATCATCTCCCTCGCGACAGGAAGAACAGTACCAG
>NZ_JAQYWW010001043.1:0-635 GCF_036322525.1 Streptomyces sp. BE20
CCGACCCGCACGACTTCCTCGCCTTCCTCGACCGCAAGGAAGCCTGGGCCCACGCCTGGGACCTCGTCCCCACCGCCGTCGAAACCCTCCTCGCCCTGCGGCGGCTGGCGGAGGCCGAGGCCCTGGCCGCACGCCACGCCACCGGGATCGAGGGCCGCGACGCACCCGGCGCCGTCGCCGAACACCACCTGTGCCGCGGGCTGCTGCTGCGCGCGGCCGACCCTGACGCGGCGATGGCGGCCTTCGACCTCGCGGCCGCACGATGGACCGACATCGGCCGCCCCTACCCCGCGGCCCTCGCCGCCGAACGCGCCGCCCGCACTCGCACCGATCTCGACGACGTTTCCGTACGGCTCGCCGCACCGATCGCCGCCTTCGAACGCCTCGGCGCGACCTCCGACGCGGCCCGCTGCCACCGCGTGCTGCGGGAACTCGGCAAGGTGACCTCCAACCCGCGCGGCCGGGCCGGTTACGGCGACCGTCACACCCCCGTCATGTTTTTCGCGGTCCTGCAAGAGGGCCGCTGGCCTCCGGGCCCCGGCATGACTGTGTCCCCCTGTCGAAGAGATGACCTGGGGGGTGGTGTCACCGGGCCCGGAGGTGTCGTCGGAGACGCTGATGAGAGGTCCGGCCAC
>NZ_JAQYWW010001044.1:0-511 GCF_036322525.1 Streptomyces sp. BE20
AGGACGGGTCGCCCCGGTCCTGGCAGGAGGTGCTGGGCGACGTCGCACGGCTGGCCGGCATGGCCGAGCAGCCCGCCGACGACCCCTGCCGGACGGTCGCCCGGTGGCACGCCTGGCTGGCCGACCGCAGGGTGCTGCTGCGTGGCGGGGTGCCTGGTGGCGGGCGCTCTGTCGGGCGACTGGTGCCCACCCCCCTCCCGTGAATACCCTTCCACTCTACATACCCCCCACCCCCCCCCCCCCCCCACCCACCCCCCCCCCCCCCCGCGCCGCCCCCCCCCCCCGCCGCCCCCCCCACACCTCCCCGGCCCCCCCCGCGCGCCCCCCCCCCCCGCCCCCCCCCCCCCCACCCCCCCCCACCCCCCCACCCGCCCGAGCTCACCGCCCCCCCCCCCCCCCGCACCACCCCCCCCTCCCCCCCCCCCCCCCCCCCCCCCGACCCACAAGCCCCCCCAAAAAAAACAAAAGAAAAACAAAAGAAACCACCAAAAAAAAAGCCACAAAGACAGAC
>NZ_JAQYWW010001045.1:0-289 GCF_036322525.1 Streptomyces sp. BE20
CCACCACCTCACCCTGCGAATGACCCACCACCGCGGCGGGAACCACCCCGAACGACTCCCACCACGCCGTGAGCGCCACACCCACCGCCCACAGCACCGGCTGCACCACCTCCACCCGCGCCAACCAGTCGTCCCCGCCCCTCAGCACCGCCTCCACCGAGAACCCCGTCAACGGCAACAGCGCCGCATCACACTCCCGCAACCGCTCCGCGAACGCTCGCGACCCCAGCAGACCCACCGCCATACCCAGCCACTGACCACCCTGACCCGGATACACGAACACCACGTC
>NZ_JAQYWW010001046.1:0-32337 GCF_036322525.1 Streptomyces sp. BE20
CACGACCCCGTCGCCGCCGCCTACGCCGACCGCGTCGTCTTCCTCGCCGACGGCCGCATCGTCGACGAACTCCACCAGCCCACCGCCGACACCGTCCTGGACCGCATGCGCCGCTTCGACGCCAAGGGCCGCACCAGCTGAGCCGGATCCCGGCCCACCCGCCCGGCGCCGCTCCGGCCTCCGTCCCCACGACCTTCCAGGACTGACACCACTCCATGTACCGCACCGCACTGCGCACCGTGCTGGCCCACAAGGGCCGACTGCTGATGACGACGCTCGCCGTCCTCCTCGGCACCGCCTTCGTCGCCGGCACCCTGGTCTTCACCGACACGCTCGGCAGCGCGCTCCGCTCGCAGAGCGCCAAGAGCTACACCGACATCACCGTGACCGTCAGCGACCGCTCCGCCGTCAGCAAGGGGTACGACCACGGCGGCGGCGCCGAGGCCGGCCCGGCCCTGTCCGAGGAGACGCGCGGGGCGATCGCCGCGCTGCCCGGCGCCGCCGAGGCCCGCGGCGTGGTCAGCGGCTTCGCCGGCATCGCCGACCGGAAGGGCGCACTGATCGGCAACGGCTTCTCCACCACCGGCACCAACTACGTGCCCGGCGCCGACGGCACCGACCCCCGCTACCCGCTGGTCGACGGACGCGGCCCGCGCGGCGCCCAGGAGATCGCGCTGGACGCCAGGACCGCCGAGAAGGGCGGCTACAAGGTCGGCGACACCGTCCGCGTCGCCGTCAACGGCCCGGTCATGGAGCTCCGGCTCACCGGCACCCTGCACACCAACGACCCGCGCGTCGTCTCCGGCGGATCGCTCGCCGCGTTCGACACCGCCACCGCCCAGCAGCTCTACCTGAGCCCCGGCCGGTTCGCCGAGATCGACGTCAGGGGCAGGCCCGGCGCCGACGACACCGCGCTGCTCGCCGCCGTGAAGCAGGCCGTGCCGCAGAGCGACTCCGTCGAGGCCCGGACCGGCCGCGAGCTCGCGGACGAGCAGGACCGGATGATCGCCGAGGGCACCAAGGGCCTCTCCACCGTCCTGCTGGGCTTCGCCGCCATCGCGCTCTTCGTCGGCATCTTCATCATCGCCAACACCTTCACCATGCTGGTCGCCCAGCGCACCAGGGAACTGGCCCTGCTGCGCGCCGTCGGCGCCAGCCGCAAGCAGATCACCCGCTCGGTGCTCGCCGAGGCACTGCTCGTCGGCCTCACCGCCTCGTTCGGCGGGCTGGTCGTCGGCATCGGCATCGCCACCGGACTGCGCGCCCTGCTCAACGGCCCCTTCGAGGCCAACCTGCCGGACGGCCCGCTGGTGATCGGCCCCTCCACGGTGCTCGGCTCCGTCGGCGTCGGCGTCGCGGTGACCGTGCTCGCCGCCTGGCTGCCCGCACGCCGTGCCTCGCGGATCGCCCCGGTCGCCGCGATGAGCTCCGTCGAGCAGCCCGCCACCCAGAAGTCCCTCGTGGTCCGCAACGTGATCGGTCTGCTGTTCGCCCTCGCCGGCGTGGGCGGCCTGCTGGCCGGCGCGGCCGGCAAGGAGGCCAAGCTGGTCGGCCTCGGCGCGGGTGCGCTGATGATCGGCGTCTTCGTCCTCACTCCGCTGCTCTCCCGGCCGCTGATCGCCCTGTTCGCCCCGCTGCTGCGCAGGCTCTACGGCACGCCCGGCAAGCTGGCCCGCGAGAACGCGGTGCGCAACCCGCGCCGCACCGCCGCCACCGCCTCCGCGCTCACCATCGGCGTCACCCTGATCACCGCGCTGACCGTGGTCGGCGCCTCGGTGAACAAGGCCGTCGACGAGGCCACCGCGAACGACCTCAAGGCCGACTACACCGTCGCCATGGCGAACTTCTCCATGCTCTCCCCCGAGGTCGCCCCCCAGATCGCCAGGATCCCCGGGCTCACCGCGACGAGCGTGATGCGCACCGTGCCCGTCGAGGCCGCCGAGGACGACACCTCGTGGCTCACCTCGGTGGACGCGGCCACCTTCGACCGGCTGGTCGACGTGAAGATCACCGAGGGTTCGGCCGACGCGCTCAAGCAGGGCAAGCTACTGGCCGGCGCCGACTACGCCGCGCGGAACGGCCTCACCGTCGGCTCGACCCTGACCGGCACCTACCCGGACGGCAGCCCGGCCACCCTGACCGTCGGCGGCCTGATCGGGCACAGCACCGTGGTGTCCGGGCTGATCGCCCCCGAGAGCGTGGTCGGCCCGCACGCCGGCGCCGGCACCGGCCTGGACAAGGTGCTCGTCAAGGGCCCGGACGGCCCGGACGCCGCGCTCAAGCAGGCGCTGCGCGACGCCACCGGCGGCAACCCGCTGATCGCGGTCAAGGGCGACAAGGACATCAAGGCGGAGAACCGCGAGATGGTCTCCGCCGTGCTGAGCATGATGTACGGGCTGCTGGGCATGTCCGTGGTGATCGCGGTCCTGGGCGTGGTGAACACCATGGCGATGTCCGTGTTCGAACGCCGCCGGGAGATCGGCATGCTGCGGGCGATCGGTCTGGACCGGCGCGGCATCGGCCGGATGGTCCGGCTGGAGTCCCTGATGATCGCCCTGTTCGGCGGCGTGGTCGGCGTGCTGCTCGGCATCGTCACCGCCTGGGCCGGCGTCCGGACCATGAAGGACGTGTTCAGGAACATCACCACGGTGGTGCCGCCGGTGCAGATCCTGGGCTTCCTGGTGGCCGCCGCGGTGATCGGCCTGCTGGCCGCGCTCTGGCCGGCCCGCCGGGCGGCCCGGACGGACATCCTGAGCGCGATCAAGAGCGGCTAGCGCGGTCCCGTACCGCACGCACGGCGCCGCCCGCCGGGACTCCTCCCGGCGGGCGGCGCCGTCGTGAGCGGCACTCTCGTGAGCGGCACTCTCGTGAGCGGCGCCGTCACGAGCGGCGCCGTCGTGAGCGGTCTGTCGCGGCGGGCGGGGCGGTGGCGGGCGGGGCGGTGGCGGGCGGGGTGTTCCCGGCGACTCCGGTGTGCGCCGCGCTGAGCGAACGTTTCCTCAGCAGCCGTTGAGGATCGAGGAGAGCGCGCTCTTCTCGGCGCTGTCCACGCTGAGGCCGTAGTAGTACTTCACCTGCACCCAGGCACGGGCGTAGGTGCACCGGTAGGAGGTCTGCGGCAGCCAGTGGGCCGGGTCCTGGTCGCCCTTGCTGCGGTTGGAGCTCGCCGAGACCGCGATCAGCTGCGGGCGGGTCAGGTCGTTCGCGAAGCCCTGGCGCTGGCCGGTGGTCCAGGCCCAGGCGCCGGAGCGCCAGGCCTCGGCGAGCGGCACCACGTGGTCGATGTCGAAGGACGAGGCGCTGGTGGTGCTGGCGTTGTCGTAGACCGAGAACCAGGTGCCGCTGACGGAGGCGCACGCGGAGTCGGTGACGACGTTGCTGCCGTCCCGCTTGAGGACCGTCTCACGGGTGTTGCAGGTGCCGGAGACGGTGATCCAGTGCGGGAAGAGCGCCCGGTCGTAGGTGGAGGCGTGGGACTCGGCGGACACCGCGATCGAGGCGAGGTAGCTGCGCGCGGTGGCGGCGGAGACCGGGGTCGGCAGGGCCGCCCGGGCGGTGCCGGCGCCGGTCAGCAGGGTGACGAGGGCGAGCACCAGGGCGCCGAGGGCGGCGGCCGGGGCGCGGCGGGGCAGGCGGGACGGACGGGGCACGGGTATCGCGGACATGGGGGACTCCTGAGTCGACGAGGGCAGGGGAAAGCCCCCGGGCGGAGCGGCCCGGGCTGCCGACCAGCATGCGGCCCCGGGGGTATACGCGGGTAGAGCCGGGAGGTGAACTTTTGAGCGGGCGTCAGCACCACACCCGTCCCGGCGGGCGCAGGAACGCCGAAGGCCCCGCCCGGCGGGTTGCCGGACGGGGCCTTCGAGGCCACCAAGTGGCCTGAACTCATCGCTCAAACAGCCGAGTTGGCCGCTCCCGCGTTCGGCGCGGCAGGCTTGGTGCGGCGCCCGCCGAAGACGTTCAGGAAGATCGCCAGAGTCGGGACCAGGTAGGCCGCCCAGACCACGAGCTGAAGGACCGTCGGGTCGGGCTGGAAGTTGAACACGCCCTTGAGGAGCGTGCCGTACCAGCTGTCCTTGGGGATGCCGGAGCTGATGTCGAAGGCGCGGCTGCGCAGGCCGGGGAGCCAGCCGGCCTCCTGGAGGTCGTGCACCCCGTAGGCCAGCACCCCGGCGGCGACCACCACCAGCATCGCGCCGGTCCAGGTGAAGAACCTCGCCAGGTTGATCCTCAACGCGCCCCGGTAGAACAGCCAGCCCAGGACCACCGCGGTCGACAGACCCAGCGCCGCACCGATGACCGGGTTGTAGCCGTCATCGGTCGCCTGCACGGCCGACCAGATGAACAACGCCGTCTCCAGCCCCTCCCGCCCGACCGCCAGGAACGCGGTGACCACCAGGGCGGCCGTGCCCATCGCGAGCGCCGCGTCCAGCCTGCCGTGCAGCTCCGTCTTCAGGTGCCGGGCGGTGCGGCGCATCCAGAACACCATCCAGGTGACCAGACCCACCGCCACGATCGACAGCGTCCCGCCGAGGGCCTCCTGCGCCTCGAACGTCAGCTGCGTCGAGCCGTACTGGAGCACCGCGCCGAACGCCAGGCTGAGGGCGACCGCCGCACCGACGCCCGCCCACACCGGTGGGAGCTTGTCCCTGCGGCCGGTCTTGACGAGGTAGGCGATGAGAATGCACACGACGAGGCTGGCTTCCAGACCCTCGCGCAGGCCGATCAGATAGTTGCCGAACACGGCACCCTCCTCCGGAGGTTGTACAGGGGTGACGGGCGGAACGGTCAGCCGAGGAGGGCCTGGCCCCACCACTCACCGGGCTTGCGCACACCCGCCGGACAGGCGAAGTGCGCCGAACCGACGTGCTGGATGTACTCGTTCAGCGCATCCGACGCGGCGAGGCGCTGCTGCAGCGGGACGAACCCCGTGCGGCTGTCCCGCTGGTAGGCCAGGAAGAACAGGCCCGCGTCCAGCCGCCCCAGCCCGTCCGTCCCGTCGGTGAAGGAGAACCCGCGCCGCAGGATCATGTGTCCGCCGTTCGAGTCCGGGTGCGCCAGGCGCACGTGGGCGTCCCCGGGCATGGCGTCCAGGTCCGGCGCGTCGTGCTCCCGGACCTTCCCGTACGCGGCGCCCTCGCCCTTGGTGCGGCCGAAGACGTCCTCCTGCTCCTTGAGCGACGTACGGTCCCACGTCTCGATGTGCATCCGGATCCGCCGGGCGACCAGGTAGGAACCGCCGGTCATCCACTCCGGCCCCTCGCCGGGCGCCACCCAGACGTGCTGCGCCAGCGCGGCGGCGTCGGTGCCGGCGATGTTGTGGGTGCCGTCCTTGAAACCCATCATGTTGCGCGGTGTCTGCGCATCGGGCGTGGTGGAGGAGGTCTTGCCGAAACCCAGCTGCGACCAGCGGATGTTGACCGTCCCCATCCCGATGCGGGCCAGGTTGCGGATCGCGTGCACCGCCACCTGGGGGTCGTCGGCGCAGGCCTGGACACAGAGGTCCCCGCCGCTGCGCTGCGGATCGAGGTTGTCGCCCTTGAACCGGGGCAGGTCGATCAGCGCCTCGGGGCGCCGCGCCTTCAGGCCGAAGCGGTCCACACCGTCCTTGTCGAACAGGCCCGGACCGAAGCCGACCGTGAGGGTCAGCCGGGAGGCCGGCAGGCCCAGCGCCTCGCCGGTGTCGTCCGGCGGCGCCTGCGGCAGGCCGCTCGCCGCACCGCTGCCCACCTCGCGACCGCCGGTCATCGCCGCGGCGGCCCTGGTCCACTCCTTGAGCATCCGCACCAACGACTCGCGGGTCGCCGACGCGGAGACGTCGAAGGCCGCGAAGTGCAGCCGGTCCTGGACGGGGGTGGCGATCCCGGACTGGTGCTCCCCGAAGAACGCGACGTCCCCGCCCGCTGCGGCCGGCGCCGGGGCGTCCTCCTCCCGGCGGGTCGCGGCGGCCACCGAGCCGACGCCGGCCGCCCCCAGGGCGGCCCCCGCACCGGCCCAGCCGATCACCGCACGGCGGCTGAACCCGCCACCGGCGGCACCACCCGGCTCCCGGGCCCCGGGCTCGTCACCCCTGGGGGACGGCGTCCCGTGGTCCGGCGCCCCGTTCTGCTGCTCCTGCTCGGCGTCCATCGGCGGCGGACCCTTCTCTGTACGGGACTCGCGCCGTGGCGGCCGCTCGGGCCGCCACGGCGGTGTGGCCAGGTGGTGCGCGGTGCGGCGGCCCGGCCCGCCCGGGAAGCGGTGCGGGCGGGCCGCCGGGCCCGGCGCTATTCGGCGACGACCGCGGCGGCCAGCTTCGACAGCGGCTCGCCCAGCGCGTTGACCGCGTCGGAGAACGTCTTGCGCTCGGCCTCCGTGACCTTCTCGTACGAGGTGTAGGAGCCGTCGGCCTGCTTGTACTTGGCGAGCAGCGCCTCCAGGGCGGCGAACTCGGAGTCCAGCGTCTTCGCCAGCGCCGCGTCCTTCTCGGCGGCGACCGGCTTCAGCAGCTCGTACGCCTTCTTCGCGCCCTCGACGTTCGCGGCGAAGTCGGCCAGGTCGGTGTGGCTGTAGCGGTCCTCCTCGCCCGTCACCTTGCCGGTCGCGACCTCGTCCAGCAGTTCCTTGGCGCCGTTGGCCATGCCGGTCGCGGTGATCTCCGCCTCGGGGATCCGCTTCTGCCAGTCCTTCAGGTCGGCGACCAGCTGGTCCGCCAGCTTCTTCTCCGCGTCGCCGACCGCCGCGTCGACCCAGAGCGACTTCTCCAGCTTGTGCCAGCCCGTCCACTCCTGACCCGGCTCCAGACCGTCCTCACGGGTGTCGGTCTTCGGGTCCACGTCACCGAAGCTCTCCGCCACCGGCTCGGTCCGCTCCCAGCCCGTGCGCGAGGGGGCGTACAGCGACTTCGCCCTCTCCAGGTCGCCGCCCTTGATCGCGGCGGCGAACGCCTCCACGGCCGGAACGGTCGCGTCCGCCTGCTCCTGGGCGTACGCGCGGTACGCGTCGACGGCCGCCGTCAGACGGGGGTCGACCGCCGCCGCCGAGCCCTCGCCGGTCACGGTGATCTTCTGGCGGATGCCGTCGCCGACCATCCCCGGCTTGCAGGCGATCTCGTACGAACCGGCCTTGATCTCGGCGTTGACGGTCGCCTTGGTCCCGGGGCCGATGTTCTCCCGCTCGGTGACGATCTTGTCACCGGCCGCGTAGACGTAGACCTCCGTGGTCTTCGACCCCTTGTTGGCGATGTCGAGAACGATGTGACCGGCCGGGAACGTGGTCTTCGAGACCTCGCAGGCGGTGTCGGTGGCGTTCACCTTGACGGCGTCGGAGCCCGCCTTGTCGTCCTTCTTCTGCGAGCAGCCGGCCAGTGCGGCGGTCGCCACGGCGAGGGTGAGCAGCGTGGCTGCGGTGGAACGACGGGCGGACATGGGGGCTCCAGCGGGCAGGACGTATGAGGGCAGGGCTGAGCGTGGACGTGGCAACGGCACGTGAGGCCCCCCGTCCACTTAGCTTAGGCATACCTTATGTACATCGGATTTCGCCGTCTACGCCCGGGACGGTAAAGAATGGGTAAGGCCGTCACCGCAGGTGAGAGCGGTCGCCCTGCGGGAAACCGGTCGGTACACCGATCGTTTCCGGCCAAGGGGGCTCACGGCCGGCTCCGTCACCGGGCGCACCGAGGCGGGCTGGGGCGCGCCCCTCGACGGCGCACGCCCGGCGCCCGGCCACCCCGGCGCCCGACCGGCCCGGCGCCCACCGCCGCGGTGTGCCGGAGCGGCCTCAGCGCACCGGTGTGCGCCGGGCGGCGGCGCGCGCGGTCCAGCGGCCCTCGTGCCGGCTGATCCTGATCGGGTGGCCGAAGGTCACGCTGACCAGCTCGGTCGTCATCGCCTCGTCGACCGGGCCGGCCGCGACCGTCTCCCCCTCCCGCAGCAGCAGCGCGTGCGTCGTCGACTCCGGCAGCTCCTCCAGGTGGTGGGTGACCAGCACGCTCGCCAGGTCCGGGTGCTGGTGGCGCAGCAGGTCCAGACTGTCCAGCAGCAGCTCACGGGCGGTCAGGTCCAGCCCGGTGGCCGGCTCGTCCAGCAGCAGCAGGCGCGGACTGGGCATCAGCGCACGCGCGATCAGCGCCCGGCCGCGCTCGCCCTGGGAGAGGGTCGTCCACGGGGACTCCGCCGCCGCCGTCATGCCGAGCGTGTCGATCAGGCGCTCGGCGCGGTCCCGCTCCTCCGGGCCGGGCTTGCGGTACAGGTCCGGCTCGATGGTGTTGGTCAGGCCGGTCAGCACCACCTCCCGCACGGTCAGCGGCGAGCGCAGCGGGTGGCGCGGATTCACGTGACCGAGGTGGGCGCGCAGCTCGCGGACGTCGACCCGGCCGAGCCGGCGACCGAGCACGTCCACCTCGCCCCGGGTCGGGTGGGAGACCGCGCCGAGCAGGGCGAGCAGGGTCGACTTGCCGGCGCCGTTGGGCCCGAGCAGCGCCCAGTGCTCGCCGGCCCGGATCTCCAGATCGATCCCGCGCAGCAGGTGGCGCCCCCCGCGGACGACGTCGACGCCACGGGTACGCAGCAGCGGGCCGGCGAAGGAAGGATCGGGCGTGCTCATGGTGGGGGCCTCCGGGGGCGGATGTCGGGCAGGGGCGCGGCCTCGGCGCCGTACCGGGCGGGCGCGACGCCGACCGTCCGCGTGCAGAGTACAACCGTCGGCCCCGCCACGACCGTGCCGTCCGAGCCGTGGACACCGGCGTGACCCCGCACGCCCCTGTTCCGGAGGGGCAGTTGGCGGGAGTATCGGGGAACCGCGGAGGGCTTCTGCGCCGTCCCGCGAGGCAGCATCGGCACGGCGGAGGGGCGTATTCATGACAGGGACGGACGTACCGGTCGGGATCGGTTCAGGGCGGGCCGGGACGCTGCACGGACGGTTCGAGGAGCACGCGCGGCGGACGCCCGACGCGGTCGCCGTCCGGTGCGCCGGGCGGGAGTTGAGCTACGCGGAACTCGACGCCCGGGCCGACCGGCTGGCCCGTCACCTGGCGGCACGGGGTCTCACCCCGGGCCGGCGCGCCGCCGTGGCGTTCGGCCGCGGCACCGAGGTGTACGTCGCCCTGCTCGCCGTGCTGAAGACCGGCGCCGCGTACGTGCCGCTCGAACCGAGCGCGCCCGACCCGCTGCTTCGGCACGTCCTGGCCGAGGCCGACCCGATACTCGTCGTCACCGAGGAGAGCCACCGGCTGCGGCTCTCCGACGCGGGCGCGCGCGCCCTGGTCTGCGGGGACCCGGCCGCGGCCGGGATCGCCGAACTGCCGTCCCTCTCCCCCGCGGTGGCGGTCGGACCGGAGGACCCGGCGGTGGTCTTCACCACCTCGGGCACGACCGGTGCGCCCCGCTGCATACCGATCGAGCACCGCAACCTGCTGGCCCTGCACCGCGGGTGGCACGAGGTCTACGGGCTCTCCCCCGCCGACCGGATCCTGACCACGGCGAGCCTGGAGTTCGACGTCTTCACCTCCGACTGGGTCCGCGCGCTCTGCTCCGGCGCCACCCTGGTGGTCGCCCCGCGCAACCACACCCTCGACCGGAGCGCCGACATCGCCGACCTGCCCGCGCTGGTGGCCTCCGAGCGGATCACCGTGCTGGAGCTGAACGTCCGCACCGCGCGCCGGCTCACGGCCCACCTCGTCGCGTCCGACACCGCGGTCGGCGCGGTGCACGACGCGGTGGCCGGCGGTCGGTCCGGCGGCCCGCTCGGCGGCCTGCTGTCGGGCGTGCGGGTGCTCACCGTCGGCGCCGACAAGTTCTGGCTGGACGAGCACCTGATGCTGCGGCAGCTGCTCGGTCCGTCGACCCGGGTGATCAACGTCTACGGGCTGGCCGAGGCCGCCGTCGACAGCACCTGGTACGAACCGACGGGCCCCGGCGACGTAGCGGGGAGCGCCCAGATCTCGCTCGTCGGCGTGCCGTTCCCCGGCGTGCGGGTCTACGTCCTCGGCCCCGACCGTGCCCCCGCGCCGCCGGGCACCCTCGGCGAGATCGCACTCGCCGGTCCGGGCCTCGGCCGCGGCTACCTCAACCACGCGGACGAGACCGCGCAGCGGTACGCCCACGTCGCGTACGACCCGGACGGCCGGGTGCTGCTCACCGGCGACTACGGCCGGCTCCGACCGGGCGGCGTCCTGGAGTT
This sequence comes from Streptomyces sp. BE20, assembly GCF_036322525.1. Lineage (NCBI taxonomy): Bacteria > Bacillati > Actinomycetota > Actinomycetes > Kitasatosporales > Streptomycetaceae > Streptomyces > Streptomyces sp. BE20. The sequence continues at coordinate 10,159 of NZ_JAQYWW010001046.1, forward strand.
CGTCGCCCGCGCGTCGACCGCGCTCGGGGAGCCCGGCCTCGCCCGCCCCGTCGGGGCGCCGGTCACCCTGGCCGCCGAGGCCGCCGTCGCAGGCGTCGTGGCCCACGGCGTCGAGACGGCGGCCCGCGCCGAGGCCCTGCTGCGCGCGCACCCCGGCGTGCGGGAGGCGGTGGTCACCGTGGTCCAGGTGTCACCCACCCGCCGCGAGACGGTCGGCTACGCGGTCGTCGAGCCGGGCGCCACCGGCGTGGACGGCTGGTCGCTCACCTCCTACCTCGCCGACCGGCTGCCGGAACACGGAACGCCGGCCGCCGTGGTGCCGCTGACCGAGCTGCCGCGCACCCGGGCGGGCAAGCTGGACCACGGCGCGCTGCCGCTGCCCGCCCCCGCCGACCACACCGCGCCGCGCCGCGCCGTCGGCGCGAAGGGCGGCGGCGGCAAGGGCGGCGGACGGGCCCGCAACACGGTCGAGGCCAGGGGGGCCGGCTGCGTCGGGATCTTCGTGGCGCTGGCGTTCTCGGTCCTGGCCTGGGTCTTCACCGACGCGCTCTGGCCCGGTTCCACGGACGTCTCGGCGGTGCCCGCCCCGTACGACACCTACTTCCAGGTGCTGTACCTCTTCGAGTGGGGCTCGTTCGGCCTGGGCGTGGTGTGGCTGCTCGCGGGGCCCGGCGCGCTCGTCGAGCTCGGGCGGCCGTTCTGGCTCTCGGTGGCCACGTACCTGTCGGTGTTCTGGCTGCTGGCCTCCTGGTGGCCGCAGGACAACATGTACCGGACCAGCGCGAAGGCGGACTGGTCCCGGCAGTCGCTGCTGGTCTACGTGTTCAACGTCGCGCTGATGGTCTCGGCCGCCGTCGTGGTCCGCTTCATGCTCTGGGATCCGCCCGCCCCGGCCCGGGACAGGCGGCGGGGCCGGCGGTAGGACGGGCACACCGAGGGGGCGCGCCGATCGGCGGTCAGCGCAGGGCCTCGAACATCCGGCCCAGCGCGTGGTGCGCCGCGCCGACCAGCGCCTCCGCCGCATCCAGCGCCTCGACGCTGTGCGCGGCGAGCGCCAGACCGACGGTCGGCTCCGGCTCGTGGCCGGCCGTCACGATCAACGGCAGGACGGTCGCGCCGAGCCGGGCGCACCGCGGGCGCAGCCGGTCCAGGTGCGCGTACAGCGCCTCCTGGGAGAGCCGGGCGCCCAGCGGCATCGCGTCCAGCGTGCGGACCAGGTGGCCGGGCCCGCGCACCTCGTCCAGCCGCTGCCGCAGGACGAAGGCGACGGCCGGCCCGGTGAGCCGCAGGTTCACCTCGGTCGGGGCGGGCCGTCGGTCCCGGTCGGTGACGAAGTCCACGTCGAACCAGCCCCGGTGGCCGGCCGCGGCCAGCCGCTCCCCCACCGCCAGCCCGAACCGCTCGGCGGTCGCCGCCACCCCCGGCGGCACCACGCCCGGGCCGACCGTCACCCCCTGGTAGCGGGTGCCGTCCACGGCCATCTCCCCGGTGCCCACCGGGTGCACCCGCCCGTCGTCGCCGATCACGGCGTCGAAGGTGAGGTCGCGCAGCCGGTCCGAGCCGGCCGGTCCGCCGTCCACGAACTCCTCCAGCAGCAGGGCGCCGCCGGGCGGCAGCACCTCCTCCCGGACCAGCCGGCGGAGCAGTGCCCGGGCGCCGCCGGCCGCGAACACCTCCTGCGGGGCGGCCACGACGGTCCCGTACCCGCCCACGCCGTGCGGGCTCTTCACCACGGTGGTCAGACCCCGCGCCGCCCGGATCGTCAACCGGCGCGCGGCCCGGCGCGGGCCGTCCGCGTGCTCCTGGCGGGGCACCCGCACGCCCGGATGGTCGGGGGCGAGCGCCGTGAACAGCTCGTGCGCGGCCGCCTTGGACTCGTACCGGCGCACCGCCGCCAGCTCCGGCCCCTCGCCCTGCGCGGCGGTCCGGCCCCAGACGAGGACCGGCTCGCCGCCGCGCGTGAGGCGTTCCGCGAGCGCCGGGCGCCGTTCCAGCGCCCGGGCCACCGTTTCGCCGGGTGCCACGCCGCTGTGCAGGTCGACCGGGCCCCACGCCAACTCCCGGGCCAGCCAGCCGATCCAGTCCCGTTCGACCTCGGCCGGGAGCACCAGTGCCGCCGGCTGGGGGCTGTAGCAGGTCGCCATCCCGGCGTAGTGGTGCGCCTGCCGCAGCCGCCGCTCGCGCTGCACCGGGTCCGTCCGCTCGTCGAGGAACTGCGCGTTGAAGTCGGCCACGTTGCCCACGTGCACGGCCCGGCGTCCGCCGGTCCAGGCCCCCACCCATCCGTCCATCCCGCGAGGGTACGGCCTCGGCGGGGCGTCCGCGACGGTTCCTCAGAGCGCGAGGAGCCCGGCGTCGGTGGTCGACGGTGCACGCGGGCCGGACGCACTCGATCATTTTTGATCAGTACAGGACACGACTTGGTCAAGAAATGGCGCCCCCTCTAGCCCACTCTGACTGACCACCGTCAACCTCGTGGCAGCTCCTTCCCTGCAGCTACCCCGACTGGAGTCAGAGTGAGCCCCATCTCCTCTTCCCGCCGCCTCCTCGCGGCCGGAGCCACCGCGGCCACCGCCGCCCTCCTCGCCGCCACCTTCACGGCCGGCACCGCCTCCGCCACCCCCACCGGCCGTGACGCGGCGATCGACCGGGCCCGGTCCAACGTCGCCCACAACGCCGGCGTCTTCGGCTACGGCGACGGCCAGGACCTGGTGGTCAAGGACGTCGTCCTGGACGCCGACGGCACCCAGCACGTCCGCTTCGACCGCACCTACCTCGGCCTGCCCGTCGTCGGCGGCGACCTGGTGGTCCACCAGGACGCCCGCGGCCGGCTCAAGGACTCCTCCCGCGCCGCCGCCCACGACGCCGCCGTGGCCTCGATCGTCCCCAAGGTCCCCGCCCAGCTCACCGCCGGCCGCGCACTCGAAGCAGCCCCGGGCGTGGCCGACGCCACCAGCAGCCCCGAACTGGTCGTCTGGGCCGCCGACGGCACCCCCCGCCTCGCCTGGCGCACCACCGTCCGGGGCACCGGCGAGCACGGCCAGCCCACCGGCCGCGTCGTCGTCACCGACGCCCGCAGCGGCGAGCAGATCGAGTCCTACGACTCCGAGCACCAGGCCGCAGGCACCGGCCACTCCGAGTACACCGGCGACATCACCGTCGACACCACCCCGCAGTCCGGCGGCTACGCCCTGATCGACCCCCTGCGCGGCCACCGGACCAGGGACGCGCGCAACGCCGGCGCCGGCTCGATCACCCCCACCTCCGGCACCCTCTTCACCGACGCCGACAACGTCTGGGGCGACGGCAGGAAGTTCTCCACCGACCGCGCCACCGCCGCCGTCGACGCCCACGCCAACACCGCCCTGACGTACGACTACTACAAGAACGTCTTCGCCCGCAACGGCATCAGGAACGACGGCAAGGGCGCCACCGTCTTCGTCCACGTCGGCACCAAGTGGGACAACGCCCAGTGGTCCGACACCTGCTTCTGCATGCTGACCGGCGACGGCGACGGCAGCGTCGACCCCGAACAGGTCGACCTCGACACCATGGGCCACGAGATGACCCACGGCGTCACCAGCGCCACCGCCAACCTCCGCTACAGCGGCGAGTCCGGCGGCCTCAACGAGGCGACCTCGGACATCTTCGGCACCATGGTCGAGTGGTACGCCGACAACACCGTCGACAAGCCGGACTACCTGTTCAGCGACCAGTCCACCCCGCCGTGGCTGCGCCGCTTCGACAAGCCCTCACTGGACGGATCGTCCGCCGACTGCTGGACGAAGAAGGTCGGCCAGCTCGACGTCCACCACTCCTCCGGCGTCGGCAACCACTGGTTCTTCCTGGCCAGCGAGGGCAGCGGAACCAGGACCGTCAAGGGCGTCACCTACACCAGCCCGACCTGCAACGGCTCCACCGTCACCGGCGTCGGCAACCAGAAGATCGCCAGGATCTGGTACCGCGCGCTCACCGTCTACATGACGTCCACCACCGACTACAAGGGTGCCCGCGCCGCGTCGCTGAACGCCGCCGGTGACCTGTACGGGCTCAACAGCCCCGAGTACCGGGCGGTCGCGGCCGCCTGGAGCGCCGTCTCCGTCGGCTGACCCCGGCCCCGGCACCCACGGCCCGTCGCCCCGGCAGGGGTGGCGGGCCGGCTCTCCCGTTCAGGAGGGTGCCGTTCCGGTCGGCCGTGCGGCGGCCCCTGCCGGCGGGGCGACGCCGCCCGGGCCCTCGAACCGCACGGTCGGCTCGAAGTTGGCACGGCGGGCCGCGCGGCGGAAGACGGTGAGGACGGCCGGACCGACCACGAGGACGGCGACGAAGGTGGTCACCGCCCGGCCGGTGTCCCACCCGAGCGAGGTGGCCAGGTCGAACAGCAGGTAGCGGTGCCACTGTTCGGTGAAGGGCAGCCCGGGCAGGTAGGCGATCGAGCTGTTCGGGTCGGTCGCGAACGGCCAGAACGAGAGGTTCAGCAGGAAGCCGAAGAGGTACCCGGAGAAGGCGCCGTAGCCGGCCAGTACCGGGACCTCCCAGCGGCGCGGCAGCTTGGGGAGCAGGCCGGCGAGCATGCCCACGAAGGCGCAGCCGAACATCTGGTAGGGCATCCAGGGGCCGACCCCGCCGGTCAGGAGGGCGGACGCGAACAGGGAGGTGCAGCCGAGTGTGAAGCCGAAGCCGGGACCGAAGACCCGGCCGGCGAGGACGAGGACGAAGAAGACCGTCTCCACCCCGGCCGTCCCGGCGCCGAGCGGGCGCAGACCCGCGTTGACGGCCGACAGGACACCGAGCATGGCGAGGGCCTTGGCGTCGATGCCGCCGGCCGCGATCTCCGCGATCACGACGGCGAGCACCAGGATCAGCAGGGCACCGAAGATCAGCGGCGGGGCGTAGGAGGAACCGAACGTCCCCGGGGCGACGACGAAGGGCCAGGTGAAGGCGACGAGGCCGATGAAGGCGGCCAGCGCCACCGCGACCCGGGCCCGGCCGGGTATCCGGACGGCGGTCACCGGGCGGCCTCCACCGGTGCGAGGGCTGCGGCGACCTGGCGTGTGGTCAGGTACGGCAGCGGGGCGAGGATCTTCGCGGTCTGGGGCGCGAAGGTGGGCGAGGCGACGATGACCTCGGTGGTGGGACCGTCCGCGACGATCTCGCCCTCGGCCATCACCACCACCCGGTCGGCCGCGCCGGCGACGAACTCGACGTCGTGGGTGGAGACCACCACGGTGCGGCCCTCGGCGGCGAGGGCGTCGACGATGCCGGTCAGCGCCTCCTTCGCGTGGTAGTCGAGCCCTCGGGTGGGTTCGTCCAGCAGCACCACCCTGGGGGCGGCGGCCAGCTGGATCGCGAGGACCAGGGCCAGCTTCTGGCCTTCGGAGAGGTCCCGGGGGTGGGCCCCGTCGGGGATCCCGGGGGCGAGGCGGTCGAGGATCCGCCGTGCGGTCGGCCCCTCGGCGGACGCGGCCTCCCGGTCGCTCTGGGCGAGTTCCTGGGCCACGGACTCCAGGTAGAGCAGGTCGGTGGGGGTCTGCGGGACGAGCCCGACCAACTGCCGGGCCTCGGCCGCGGGGAGGCGTTTGGGGTCCTTCGGCGGCTCGCCGCCGGCCCGGGTGACCTTCACGCTGCCGCCCTGCCGGGGGCCGGAGCCCTGGAGCGCCCAGAGCAGGGACGACTTCCCGGAGCCGTTGCGCCCCATCAGCGCGGTCACCTCCCCGGCCCTCAGGTCCAGGGTGACCTCCCGGACGGCGGCCACCTGGCCGTAGCGCACCACGATCCGTTCGGCGCTCAACACGGTCTCCCCGGCGCCGGGTTCGTGGCGAGGTGCCGGGGCGGGAAGCGCGGCCAGGCGCTCCCGCAGGGGGCCGGCGGCCCTGCGGGCGTCGCGGACGGAGAGCGGCAGCGGGCTCCAGCCGGCCAGCCGGCCGAGGCCGACCACGGGCGGAGCGATCGCGGTGTGCCGGAACACCTCGGCGGGCGGCCCGTGCACGACGGTGCCGTCACCGGGCAGGTAGGCGACCCGGTCGGCGTACTGGACGACGCGCTCCAGCCGGTGCTCCGCGAGCAGGACGGTCACCCCGAGGTCGTGCACCAGCCGGGTGATCGCGGCGAGGACCTCCTCGGCGGCGGTCGGGTCGAGCGCGGAGGTGGGCTCGTCCAGCACCAGGACGCGAGGGTGCGCGGTCAGCACGGATCCGATGGCGACCCGCTGTTGCTGGCCGCCGGAGAGCTCGTACAGCGCACGGTGGCGCAGGTCGGCCAGGCCCAGCAGGTCGAGGGTCTCCTCGACGCGCTTGCGCATCACGTCCGGGGGCACGGCCAGCTGCTCCATGGCGTAGGCGAGCTCCTCCTCGACCGTGTCGGTGACGAAGCCGGCCAACGGGTCCTGCCCCACCACGCCGACCACGTCGGCCAGTTCGCGCGGCGGGTGGTGGGCGGTGTCACGCCCGTCCACCGTCACCCGGCCGCGCAGGGTGCCGCCGGTGAAGTGCGGCACGAGACCGTTCACGGCGCCGAGCAGGGTGGACTTGCCGACCCCGGTGCGGCCGACCACCAGGCAGAGCTCGCCCTCCGGGACGTGGAGGTCGACGTCCCGGAGTACCGGGTCGGTCCCGCCGTCGTACACCACGCCGACCTGGTCGAATCGGATCACTTGGTCACCTCGGTGTGCGGGCGGGCGGTGCTGTCGGTACGGACGGCGCTCCTCGTCGCGCCGGGCGGGCGCTGCCCCGGTACGGCGCCCGGCCCCGGTACGGCACCGGGTCCGGACGGGCGGCCGGAGGGCGGGGAGACCACCCCGGCGGCGCCGGCCAACAGCAGCGCGACCACCGGGACGAGCGGCAGGCTGGGCCAACTCAGCGGATACAAGGAGGGGTTGAGATCGGTGGCGTCGTAGCCGACCGTCCCGAACAGCAGGACGGCGGCGGCCACACCGCACCCGGCGACACCCCATTCGGCGGCCCGCCAGCGGTCCGGCCGATAGGTGGTGCGCCTGACCCGCCGGCCGCCGAGCGCCAGACCCGCCGCGCAGAGCCCGGCGCCCGCGAGCAGCGCGGGCAGTCCCAGCGCGGCGGGGGCGGTACCGTCCAGGAGCCCGTAGACCCCGGCGCAGAGGCCGCACATGCCGGCCAGCATGAGGGCGCCGGTGGCCCGGCGGGAGCCTCGGGTGGCGGTGCCGGCGCGCCCGTAGCCGCGCGAGTCCATCGCGGCGGCCAGGTGCAGCGAGCGCTCCAGCGCGTCCTCCAGCACCGGGACGACGATGCTGCGCAGCGCGCGGACGCCCTTGCTCTGCCCGGCACGCAACCGCCGTGCCCGGGTGACGCGTTGGACGCTCTGCACGAGCTGCGGCGCGACGCTGAGCGACACCGTCACGGCCACCCCGAGCTCGTACAGGGCCCCGGGCAGGACACGCAGCGCCCGCTTGGGGTTGGCCAGGGTGTTGGCGGCGCCGATGCAGCAGAGCAGGCAGGCCAGGCGCAGCCCGTCGAAGGCCGCGGAGAGGGTGGCCTCCAGGGAGACCGGGCCGCCGATCCGGATGCCCGCGTACCAGGCGGGCGTCGGGATGTGCGGGAGGGAGAAGAGCAGGTGGTCGTGCGGGGTGATACCGGTGGCGAAGACGCACCGGAAGACCACCCGGATCGCCACGACGGTCAGGGCCAGCCACAGGTAGTACTTGAACCCCCGGGCCCACGGAGCCTCGGTGCGACGGGCGGTGACCACGTAGCCGAGGACGGCGAGGACGAGGAGGAGCAGCAGCGGGTTGGTGGTGCGGCTGGCCGCGGTCGCCAGGGCCAGGGCCCAGATCCACCACGCCAGGGGGTGGAGGTCGCGCGGGCTGCGCCGGCCCCCCGCGGCCCGCCCGGGGGCGGACTGCGGGAGGCCGGCGCGGTGCTTGTCGGGCATGCTCACCTGATCACTCGGCCCGTCGGCGGCGGCGCGCGGCGACCACGGTGGCCCCGCCCAGCAGCACCACGAGGACGACCGCGACCACGGCGGGGACCATCGATCCGGTGTCGTGCGGGGCGTCGGCGACCGGTGCCGCGTTCATCACCGGCGGGCCCGCGGCGTTCACGGGCGCCGACGGGACCGGGGTGGCGGTGGGCGTCGCGGGCCCGGTCCCGTCGGCTGCCCGGGTCTCCGACGGGGCCGGGGCGGGAGTCTCGGCGCCCTCGGCTGCCGGGGGTGCGGACTCCGTGGAGTCCGGGGCCGGCGTGGCCGGTGCGGGGGCCACGGGCGCCGGAGCCGTCGGCCCGGACCGGTCGGAGCCGCCGGACGTGCCGGTCGGGGGCGCGCCCGTGGTCGGCCGCTTCGGGGCGGCGCCACCACCGCTCGCGCCACCACCGCTCGCGCCGCCGCCGCTCGTGCCGGCGCTGCCTGCTGATCCGCCCGTGGCGGTGCCGCCGCTGCCGGAGGAGGCGGCACCCCCGGAGGACGTGCCGCCGCCGGACGAGGCGGCGCCTCCGGACGAGGTGGTACCCCCGGACGAGGAAGAGCCCCCGGACGAGGAGGAGCCACCGGAGGAGGACCCGCCGCCGGAGGTCCCGCTGCCCCCGGAGGAGCCGCCGCTGCCACCGCCGGTCACCGTGCCGGCCGTGCCGCCTCCTGTCGAGCCGCCGCCGGCCGTGCCGGGGTCGGTCGTCGGCGCGGGCGGCTCGGGAGTGGCGTTCGTACCGCCGCCCGGCGCCGTGTTGTGCGCCCGCACGGTGTCCGGCGAGAAGGTGGGGCGCCCTTCGGTTCCCTCGATGTTGGTGCCGCCGAAGATCCACAGGTCGACGCTGCCGGGCTTCGGCTGGTAGCTCATCGCGCCGAGCTGGCTGTAGGACCAGCTGTTCTGACCCGGGTCCGCGTGCCAGTACGACCAGTAGGCCGAGGCCGGGGGCGTCAGGACACACTTCTCCTGCTCCGCGGGCGGGAACTGCTTACCGCCCTGGAAGCCGCTGTACCCGATCCGGCAGATGAACGCCGGGCCGTCGTGCCCGGTCCCGGTGGTCTTCCAGCCGCCCTGGTTCAGCAGGCTGTACCCGGTGGTCGGGGTGGTCCCGCAGGAACGCAGGAGCGGGCCGCCCCACTTGCTGAGGTCCACCGCGAGCACCACGCCGGAGCCGGTGGTGCACTGCTCGATCGGCAGCGGGGCCGCGGCGGCCGGGGTCGCACCGAGCCCACCGATCGCGAGGGCGAGCGCCGCGGTGGCGGCCCCGAGGATCCGGCCGATCCGCCGGATCACCGGTGACGCCCCGGGGTGGAGCCCGACCGGCGACGGGCGACCAGGACGGCTCCGGCGCCGACGGCGGCCAGCAGGCCGGCGACGGTCGTCAGCACCAGTGCCTCGGTCCCGGTCCCGGCCAGGCTGCCGGTGTCGGTGTCGGTCCGGACGTGTGCGCCGCCGACCGGGGCGCCGTCGCCTCGCACCGGATCCCCGGCACCGCCGGCACCGCCTGCCCCGCCGGGGAGAAGCGAGTCACCGGGTCGGGCGGTCGTGCCCCCGGTAGGCGTGGTGACGGCGGTGGGCGTGCCGGTGGGCACGGGAGTACCGGTGGGCGTCGGCGAACCGGACAAAGTGCCCGACGGCGTGCCGGTCACGGTCGATGTCGCGGTGGGCGTGGCCGTGGCCGTGGGCGTCGGGGTGCCGGTGGCGGTCGGGGTCGGCGTGGCGGTGGGCGTCGGCGTACCGGTCGGCGTGGCCGTCGCGGTCGGGGTGGGTGTCGGCGTGCCGCCGAGGTCGCGGCGCAGGGTGCCGAAGGAGATCCCGGTGGCGCCGCCCACGGCCTGGGTGGAGGCCCGCACGTCCGATCCCTGCTGTCCGGCGGAGGCGACGTTGAAGCCCCCGTCGCCGTTCTGCTGCCCGGCGAGGAAGTCGAGCGCCTTCGCGATCCGCGCGCCGTAGGTGGACTGACGCAGGGTCAGGCCCTGGACCGCGAGGGCGGCCGAGTTGGTGGAGTTCCCGGCCGCGCCGGGGAAGCCCCCGTCGGCCAGCTGTCGCCCGGCCAGCCAGGTCAGTCCCTTGTCGACCGCCCGCGCGGCCTCGTCCCCGGGGACGAGCGCGAGTGCCATGGCGGCCATCGCGGTGCTGTCCACGTCGGAGTCGCCGGTGGCGGGGATGAGGCTCGGCCAGGAGCCGTCGGCGTGCTGGAGGCTCTCCAGGTAGGCGACCGGCGAGGTGGCGCTCGCGGTGTCCCCGGCGCGCAGCTGGGCCATGATGCCGAGAGCCTGGGAGAAGACCGACGTGGCGTAGGTGTAGTTGCCGGGGCCGGCGCAGCCGGTGGCCTCGTCGGCCTTGGCGCAGACGGCCGCGGCCAGGGCGGCGATCAGGTCGTGCCCGCCGAAGGCCCGCGGGTTGCGGCCGACGACCTCGGCGAGCAGCGCCTCCTTGCCGAGCGAGCCGCCGCCCGCGTACTCGGTGCCGATGCTGGTCCAGTCGTTGACGGTGCGCCCGTTGGGGTCCGTGCCCTGCTGGTCGAGGAAGTCGACGATCCGGCGCAGGGCCGCGTCGTTCGCACCCGTGGCGGCGAGCGCGAAGGCGCCGTCGATGGTGAGGCCGAAGTCCGCGAAGGTCGGGAACGCCTCGTAGTAGTGGCCGTCGATCAGGTTGGCCGGGGCGGTGAGGTAGGAGCTGCCCCGGGCCAGGTCGGGGGCCCGGCCGGCGGGCGTGGTCGGCGGGGTGGTGGTGGCACCGTTCGGGTTGTGGCGGACGGTGGTCAGATCGGTTCCGGTCAGGGCCAGGACGGCCTGCTCGGTGGCGGCCGCGTCGGCCTCGGGGGTCGACTCGTCGGGGCCGAAGCCGCCGTCCTCGCCCTGGCGGGCGGCGAGCCAGGCCATGGCGGTGGCCTGCTTGGCCCCCTGTCCGACGGCCTTCAGCGTCTGGGCCGCGGCGGCGGTGCTCGTGGTGTCGCCGGCGGCGCCGACGTAGGGGGCGTAGGAGCCGTCGGGCTGCTGGCTCGCGGCGAGTTGGTCCGCGGCCTTCTTCGCGGTGGGCTCGAAGCCGGCCGCCGGGCGCAGGGCGAGGACGGCGAGGCCGGTGGCCACCGGGTCGGACTCACAGTGGCCGCCGGCCACGATCATCGAGCCGGCGATGCCTCCGTCGGCGCACTGCAGGACCGTGAAGCGGGCGAGCGTCGCGGCGGGCGGCGTGACCCCGGCGCGCTGCAGGGCGATCACGGCCCACGCCTGCACCCAGGGCGAGGCCGCACCGTGGAAGTCCCCGGCCGCGGTGCACTCCCCGTTCTCGCCGGCCGCGACGCACACGTGGTCGGTGAGCGCGGCGATCAGGTCGCGGCCGCCGAAGTCCCGGGGGTTGCCGTCGGTGCTCGCGGCGACCAGGGCCAGCAGCGCGGCGGCCTTGGAATCGGGCTTGCCGCTCGGCCCGTCCGGGTACAGGAAGGCGTCGGTGTGGGCGGCGAGGTAGGCGACGACCTTGCGCAGAGCCGGGTCCTGGGTACCGGCGGCGGCCAGGGCTGTCGCGGTGAGGGCGGTCCGGGGGAAGTCGGCCCCCTCGAAGGCCCAGTTCCCCATGTACTCGCCGTTGACGAGGCGGCCCGCCAGCCAGGCCGCCGCGGCGGCGGGGTCTCCCGCGGGCGGTGGGAGGGTCGGGCTCGGGGACACCGACGGCGACGCGGAGGCGGACGGCGACGGACCGGTGTTCCTGGCCCGGACGGAGTCCGGGGTGAAGGAGGGCGCTCCGCTCGTCCCGCCGATGTCGGTGCCGCCGTACACCCAGGCCTCGACCTCGCCGGGCTTGGGCTTCTGCGTGCCGGCGCCGTAGCGGCTGTAGGACCAGGTCGCCTGGCCGGGCTCGGCGATCCAGTAGGACCAGTACGCCGTCGCCTGGGGGGTGTTGACGCAGGGTTCCTCGGCGGCGGTGGGGTACTGGGTGCCGTTGCCGAAGGCGCCGTTACCGAGCCGGCAGATGAAGGCGGGGCCGTCGTGCTCGGTGCCGGTGGTGGTGAAGCCCGCGTTGTGCAGCAGGTTCATCCCGGTCGTGGGGTGGGCGTCGCAGCCGCGGACGACTCCGCCGCCCCAGTGGCCGAAGTCGACGGCGACGATCGCTCCGGTGGTGGCGGTGCACTCCTCGATCGGGTCCGCGGCGGCCCTGCCGGGGTGTCCGAGCAGGACCGTGCCGCCTGCGGCGATCGCGACGGCACCGGTGGCCACCAGGGACGTGACCCCCCGGGCTCTGTGACTCGTACGACTGCTGCTGGCCCTCACCGGCGACTCCCTGATCAGTCGTCGGGATGCCACAACGCAGCCGACGGCCTCCTTCGCGCGGGGCCGTTCTGACCGCGTCGTAGTCCACGACGACGCAAGCACTCCTGGAACAAGGCCCCGGCGCAGGCATTCCGGCTCACCAGCCCGGGGTGGGGCGGGTCTACGGTTGCGGGTCAGCGCCGGAATCGGACCGGCTTCCCCTGACTGCCGAGGATGAAAAAGCATTTCATCAGACCATGCTCGCGGAGTCGGCGTCAACGAAGCGTCATGTCTCCTTCCCCACCTCGTGACTGCCCCGCCGGTGCGGTAGCGTCCGCGGTGGCCGAGCGGGGGAATCCGGTGTGAATCCGGGGCTGACGCGCAGCGGTGTGGGGCGGTGACCGTGCCGGCCCGAGCCCGAATGCCCGCCCGGCCGCGCAGCATCAGCGAAAGCCAGCCCACGCGATCCGGGCGGCGGCCGCCCCAGCCGCCGCGCGCCCGACCGGGCACCGGGGCCGGGGCCGGATCGGCGCCCGCCACACCAAGGAGCCGTTCCGTGCCCGTTCCCGCCTCCTCGCGCTTCGCCTCCTCACGCGCCGCCTCCGCGGTGACCGTCTCGCTGGCCGCCGGCGCCCTCGTGCTGTCGGCCGTCCCCGCCCACGCGACCGCGACCCCGGCCCAGATAGCCACCTCGAAGAGCACCGGCGTCACCTACCTGAAGTCCCTCCAGGCCGCGGACGGGAGCTACGTCACCGGCGGCGGGCTCTCCAACGAGTGGGCGTTCAGCGCGCTGGCCGCCGCCGGTACGGCCGCGGCGGACGTGACCCCCGGGGGCGACGCCACCAAGAACGCCCGGCTCGTCTACCGCAACCAGCTCGCCGCCGCCACCTGGCCGGGCGCCTCGCCGGTCGTCACCGACTACGAGCGCGGCGCCCTCAACGCGTACGCCGCGGGGATCGACCCCGCGCGCGTCGGGCCGGGCCGCAACCTCGTCGCGGACCTGGTCGCCTACTGGCAGACCGCCGAGCCCGGCTACTACGGCCCCTCCGCCAACTTCAACGGCACGGTCTTCGGGCTGCTCGCCCTCGGCGGCGCCAGGACCCAGGGCGGCGGGCAGCGCGTCCCGCAGGCCCTGCTGGACGCCTCGGTCGCGACCGTGCGCGCCAACCAGCACACCGACGGCGGCTGGAACTACAGCAAGGCCGCCGGCGACCCCGTCGCGCTCGGCCAGGGCAGCGACATCGACATGACCGGCGCCGCCATGGCCTCGCTGTGCAGCGGCGGCGTCCCCAACACCGACTCCGCCGTCGTCGCGGCCAAGAACTTCCTGAAGGGCAAGCTCGTCGCCTCCGGCGCCTTCAACTCGATGTGGGGCGCCAACACCGACTCCAACGGCTGGGCCGTGTCCGGCCTCAACGCCTGCGGGATCAACCCGCAGGGCGTCGACTTCACCAGCGGCAGCGGCAAGACCCCGATCGACTTCCTGATCGCCCAGCAGTTCAAGCCCGGCGGCGGCTTCAAGTACCTGCCCACCGACACCACCCCGTCCCCCTACGCCTCCGTGGACGGCCTGCGCGCCGTGGCCGGCGGCGGGTTCACCGCCACCCCGCCCGCGCCGACCGCGGCCGGTGAGCCCGCCTGGGCCGCCACCACCGGCTTCACCTCCGGCACCGCCGCCCGGCTCGCCCTCGTCGTGGACAGCGGCACCGCCCCGCTGAAGGTCTGCGCCGTCACCCTCACCCCGACCGGCGCCACCACCACCCTGGGCGCCGTCCTCGACGCCGCCGCGACCGCCACACCGAGCGGCTGCGTCACGTCGGTCACGCCGTCCACCGGCAGCGGCACGATCACCGCGGTCAACGGCACCGCCAACAGCGGCGCGTCGACCTGGAAGGTGAGCCTGGACGGTGCCGCCGCCACCGGCGCCGCCCGGGCCACCGTCGTCCACGTCGGCGACACCGTGTCACTGCGCTACGGCAGCTGACCTGCGGCCGGCCCCCGGCCGGGCGCGGTGGCCGGGCGCGGGCTCCCCGCGCCCGGCCACCGCACCCCGGGCCGCCCTCAGGCGTCGGCCGCCCGCCCCTCCGGTTCGGCGCGGGCGGGATACGGCACGAACGTGCTGGTGTGCTCGTCGATCACCAGCGGGACGCCGACGGCGGGCGCGGAACGCTGCGGACAGGCGGGGCGTTCGCACACCTTGCACCCGAGGCCGATCGGGGTGGCCGCGCCCTCGTCGCCCAGGTCGAGGCCGGCGGAGTACACCAGCCGGTGGGCGTGGCGGAGTTCGCAGCCGAGCCCGATCGCGAAGGTCTTGCCCGGGCGGCCCCAGCCCCCGGGTGAACGGGTGACCGCGCGGGCGGTCCACAGGTAGCGCCGTCCGTCCGGCATGCCGGCGACCTGGACGTGGACGCGGCCGGGGGCGGCGAAGGTCTCGTAGACGTTCCAGAGCGGGCAGGTACCGCCGGTGCGCGAGAAGTGGAAGTCGGTGGCGGACTGCCGCTTGGAGACGTTCCCGGCGCGGTCGACCCGGACGAAGGAGAACGGCACCCCGCGCAGTCCCGGCCGCTGGAGGGTGCTGAGGCGGTGACAGACGGTCTCGTAGCCCAGGCCGAAGTGGTCGGCGAGGTGCTCGATGTCGTACCGGGCCGCCTCCGCCTCGGCGTGGAAGGCGCGGTAGGGCAGTACGAGGGCGGCCGCGAAGTAGTTGGCCAGGCCGATCCGCGTCAGCGCCCGGGCGGCCGAACCCTCGGGGCTCTCCTGGGCGGCGAGCTCGCCGAGCAGGCCGCCGTGCTCCAGGTAGGCCAGCTGGGTCGCCATCCGGAACGCCTGCTGGCCCGGACGGAGCCGGTCGGACAGGCGCAGCACCCGGGTGCCCGGATCGTACGCGTGGAGCCGTTCTCCCCCGGTGGCCAGCCGGACGTGGTGCCCGGTCGCGAGCCGCTCGGCCAGCACCGTCCTGACCCCGCCGCGCCTCAGACCGATCGCGATCGCCAACTCCTCGGCGGCAAGGTCGAGTTCGTGAACGTAGTTCCGGCGGCGGTAGAAGAACTCGCGGACCTGCTCGTGCGGGGTACGGGCGGTGTCGACGGTCGGACCGCGCTCCCCGACCAGGAGGGCGAGCTGCTCGGCGGCGGCACGGCGGCCACGCCCCAGGTCCGTCAGGACCCGGGCGACGGCGGGCAGCCGGGCGGCGAGGTCGTCGAGGTCGCCCGGAGTGAGGCGGCCTGCGGTGAGTTCCTCACCGAGGGCGTCCCGCAGGTCGGCGGTGAGCCGCGCGGTGTCGGGCGGGGCGAAGTAGCCCGCGTCGACGCCGAAGGCCTCGGTGAGCCTGAGCAGCACCGGGACGGTGAGCGGGCGGGCGTCGTGCTCCAGCTGGTTGAGGTAGCTGGGCGACAGTTCGATCAGCCGGGCGAGGGCGGCCTGGCTGAGCCCCCGGTCCTCGCGCAGCCGGCGCAGCCGAGCGCCGGCGAAGGTCTTTCCCACGCGGTTCCTCCCCTCGCCACCGGCCTGTCCGGTGCCCGCAGCATAGCCCCCGGCTCGCCTGCGAAGCCTTCGCATCCTTCGCAGATTCACAGGGTGCGCTTCGCAGAAGTTGGCCCCGCTCCAGCGGTGACGGCGGGCACCGGGAGTGCCAGAGTCGGTGCTGCGGCCGGCAGGCGCACCACGAACACCCTGATCCTCCAGGTTCCTTCGGCCTGGAGGCGGGGGCTTGGGGGCACCGACGTCCGGGCGGCCGACGCCGCCCGCCCAGCGCCCCGGCCGCGCCTTCCATCGCGAGGTGAGACGCCTCACATCCTTCGCAACGAGCACCCCGGGAGCGGATCATGACCCAGTCGGTTCGGCAGCAGCAGGAGCAGCAGGCGGCGGAGCTGGCCGCCCGGTGGGCGTCCGACCCGCGATGGGCGGGCGTCGAGCGCAGCTACACGGCGGCGGACGTGGTGCGGCTGTCCGGCACCGTCCGGGAGGAGCACACGCTGGCCCGGCGCGGGGCCGAGCGGCTCTGGCGGCAGCTGCACGAGCAGGACTACCTCCACGCGCTGGGCGCGCTGACGGGTGGTCAGGCCGTGCAGATGGTGAAGGCCGGCCTCCGGGCGATCTACCTGTCGGGCTGGCAGGTGGCCGCCGACGCCAACCAGGCCGGGCAGACCTACCCCGACCAGAGCCTCTACCCCGCCAACTCGGTGCCGCAGGTGGTGCGCCGGATCAACAACGCGCTGCTGCGGGCCGACGAGATCGACGCGGCGGAAGGGAACGACGGCCCGGACTGGCTGGTACCGATCGTCGCCGACGCCGAGGCCGGGTTCGGCGGCCCGCTCAACGCCTTCGAGCTCACCAAGGGCATGATCGCGGCCGGCGCCGCGGGCATCCACTACGAGGACCAGCTCGCCTCCGAGAAGAAGTGCGGCCACCTGGGCGGCAAGGTGCTCGTCCCGACCGCCCAGCACGTCCGCACCCTCAACTCCGCCCGCCTCGCGGCCGACATCGCCGACGTGCCGACCGTGATCGTGGCCCGCACCGACGCGCTCGCCGCCAACCTGCTGACCACCGACGTCGACGAGCGCGACGCCCGGTTCTGCACCGGCGAGCGCACGGCCGAGGGCTTCTACCGGGTGGAGCCCGGCATGGCCCCGGTGATCTCCCGCGGTCTGGCCTTCGCCCCGTACGCCGACCTGCTCTGGGTCGAGACCGGTACCCCGGACCTCGCCCAGGCCCGCGAGTTCGCCGAGGCGGTCAAGGCCGAGCACCCCGACAAGATGCTGGCCTACAACTGCTCGCCGTCCTTCAACTGGAAGGCCTCGCTGGACGACGATCAGATCGCCAAGTTCCAGCGCGAACTGGGCGCGATGGGCTACCGCTTCCAGTTCATCACCCTGGCCGGCTTCCACGCGCTCAACCACTCGATGTTCCAGCTCGCCCGCGGCTACGCCGAGCACGGCATGACCGCGTACGTCGACCTCCAGGAGGCCGAGTTCGCCGCCGTGCCGGACGGCTACACGGCGGTGAAACACCAGCGCGAGGTCGGCACCGGCTACTTCGACCTGGTCTCCACCGCCCTCAACCCGAACGCCGAGACGCTCGCCCTGACCGGTTCCACCGAGGCCGAGCAGTTTCACTGAGCCGTCCCCGGCGGCCGGCACCACCGGAGCGGGGGAAGCTCCCCGGCCGCCGCCCACCCCGCCCGGGGCCCCGTTGAGGGACGAGGCCCCGGGCCCCGCCCACCTGCTTTCTGGAGAACCGGATGAGCCTGCCCAGCCACATCGAGATCCTCGGCGCACACGAGGACCGCTTCGAGGAGATCCTCACCCCCGACGCCCTGCGCTTCGTGGCCGGTCTGCACGCGGCCTTCGCCGACCGCCGAACGAACCTGCTCGCCGAGCGCGGCCGCCGCGCCGCCGCCCTGGCGGCGGGTGGCAGCCTGGACTTCCTCCCGGAGACCCGCGCCGTCCGCGAGGACGCGTCCTGGCGGGTCGTCGGCGCCGGGCCCGGACTGGACGACCGCCGGGTGGAGATCACCGGCCCGCCCGAGCGCCGGATGACCGTCAACGCCCTCAACTCCGGTGCCCGGGTCTGGCTCGCCGACTTCGAGGACGCCACCTCCCCCACCTGGCACAACCTCGTCTCCGGCCAGCTCAACCTGGTCGACGCGATCGAGCGCCGGATCGACGACACCACCCCGGAGGGCAGGCGCTACCGCATCGGCGACACGCCCGCCACCATCGTGGTCCGCCCCCGGGGCTGGCACCTGGACGAGCAGCACCTGCTGATCGACGGCCGCCCGGCCGTCGCCGCCCTGGTCGACTTCGGCCTCTACCTCTTCCACTGCGGCCGGCGCCAGATCGAGCGCGGCAGCGGCCCGTACTTCTACCTGCCGAAGCTGGAGAACCACCTGGAGGCGCGGCTGTGGAACGACGTCTTCACCTTCGCCCAGGCCGAGTTGGGCATCCCGCACGGCACCGTCCGGGCCACCGTCCTGATCGAGACCGTCACCGCCGCGTTCGAGATGGACGAGATCCTCTACGAGCTGCGCGAGCACGCCGCCGGGCTCAACGCCGGCCGCTGGGACTACCTGTTCAGCCTGATCAAGAACTTCGCCCACCACGGCCCGAGGTTCGTCCTGCCCGACCGCGCGTCCCTGACGATGACGCAGCCCTTCCTGCGCGCCTACACCGAGCTGCTCGTGCGCACCTGCCACCGGCGCGGCGCCCACGCGATCGGCGGCATGGCCGCCGCCGTCCCCCGGCGCGACCCCGCCGCCAACGAGGCGGCCCTGACCAGGGTCCGGGCCGACAAGGAACGCGAGGCCGGCGACGGCTTCGACGGCTCCTGGGTCGCCCACCCCGCCCTGGTCGCCACCTGCCGCACCGCCTTCGACGCCGTGCTCGGTGACCGGCCGAACCAGCTCGACCGGACCAGGGAGGACGTGGAGGTCACTGCCGCCGACCTGCTCGCCGTCCACCGGCTCGCCGTCGGCCTCCCGACGGAACAGGGCCTGCGCTCCAACGTCGCCGTCGCCCTGCGCTACCTCGTCGCCTGGCTGAACGGGTCCGGCGCGGTCGCCGTCTTCGGGCTGATGGAGGACGTCGCCACCGCCGAGATCGCCCGCTGCCAGATCTGGCAGTGGCAGCACCACTGCGCGCGCCTCACCGGCGGATCCCTCGCCACCCCGGACCTGGTGCGCCGGCTGATCGACCGGGAGCGGGCCGCGCTGCTCACCGAGGGCGCGGACCGGGGCCCGGTCGACGACGCGGTGCGGATCCTGGAGGAGACCGCCCTCGGTGCGGAGCTGCCCGCGTTCCTCACCACCGCGGCCTACGGCCGGCACCTCGTACGCACCACCGCACCGGCCGCCTGACCCCCGCTCCGACCCGCACCGCCCCCGAAGGGAGCACCCGTATGAACGACATCCGTCGTGTCGCCGTGGTCGGCGCCGGGCAGATGGGCGCCGGCATCGCCGAGGTCTTCGCCCGAGCCGGGCTCGACACCGTCGTGTGCGAGGCCGACCAGCGCGCCCTGCGCGCCGCCCGCGGCCGGATCGACCGGTCACTGCACCGGGCCGTCGACCGCGGCCGGATCAGCGAGCAGCAGCACACCGACGCCTGGGCCCACCTGCTCTTCGCCGACGACCTGGAGGCGCTGGCCGACCGTCAACTCGTGGTCGAGGCCGTCGTGGAGGACGAGCGGGTCAAGACCGAGGTCCTCGGCACCCTGGACAAGGTGCTCGCCGACGAGGACGCCGTCCTGGCCACCAACACCTCGGCCATCCCCGTCACCCGGCTCGGGATCGCCACCGGCCGCGCCTCGCAGGTGCTCGGTCTGCACTTCTTCAACCCCGCCCCGGTGATGCCGCTGGTGGAGCTGGTCTCCTCGCTGCACACCGACCACACCGTGCTCGACCGGGTGGAGACCTTCGCCAAGGACGTGCTGGGCAAGCACGTCGTCCGCTCCCGCGACCGGGCCGGCTTCGTGGTCAACGCCCTGCTCGTCCCCTATCTGCTGTCCGCGATCCGGATGGCCGAGGCGGGGCACGCCACGGCGCAGGACATCGACGACGGCATGGTCCACGGCTGCGCCCACCCCATGGGCCCGCTCCGCCTCGCCGACCTGATCGGGCTCGACACCGTGCAGGCCATCGCCGAATCGCTGTACGCCGAGTACAAGGAGCCGCTCTACGCTCCCCCGCCGCTGCTGTCCCGCATGGTCGAGGCCGGCCTGCTCGGCCGCAAGACCGGCCGCGGGTTCCACCCGCACCGGACGGCCTGACCACACCCCCGGCATACCGGCGCCCCGGTCCTCCGCGACGGAGACCGGGGCGCCGGTGTGTCGGCGTGTCGGCGTGTCGGCGTCAGGGAGCGGTGATGCCCGGCTGGGCACCCGCGCCGAAGGACCAGCCCTCGACCTCGCCGGGCGCCGGGTCGTAGCTGCCCGCGCCCAGGCTGCTGTACGACCAGGGGCCGCCGTGCGGCGCGTGCCAGTACGACCAGTAGGCGCTGCCGGTCGGGTTGGTGCAGGTCGTCGGCAGAGAGTTGATCTTGCAGACGAAGCCGGGGAAGCGCGGGTGGAAGGAGTAGGAGAACCCGGCGCCGGTGATCGCGGCGAGCCCGCTGGCCGGGTCGCCGAGCGCGCAGCCGGTCTGGATGCCGCCACCGACTGCGGTGAAGTCGACGACCACGGTCACGCCGGTGGTGCCGGTGCAGGCGGCCGCCCGGGCCTGCGGAGCGTGGACGGCGGAGGCACCGAGCAGCCCGGCGGTGAGGGCCGCCGCGGCGGCGGCCGAGCCGAGCGTCCGGCGGACCGGTCGGGTCCGGGTGGGAGTGTCGATCATCGAAGTGCTCCTCGGGTGGTCGCGGACGGTCAGTGGGTGGCCGGTGCCGGGCAGGCCAGGGTGGGCGGAGCCGGACGCGCGCCGGCGGCCGAGAGCGTGGCCAGCGGCGTGCCGGCCAGGCCGAGCACGGCCTGGGCGGTCGCCCGCGCGCCGTTGCCCGGGTTGAAGCCGGTCGCGTCGTAGGCGACCGCCCCCCGGACGGCGGGGGCGGCCGAGCAGCCCTGCTGGAGCTTGACCAGGCTGCTCCAGCCCTTGAGGCCGGCGCCGAAGCGGCCACCGGAGAACAGGGCCTGGGTGGCGAGGCCGGTGGTGTTGGCGTTGGACGTGGTCGCTCCGGCCGCCGCGAAGCCCCCGTCGGCGTTCTGGTGGCCGGTCAGCCACCCGAGCCCGGCGTTCGCCTTCGCGGTGCGGCCGGTCGCGGCGAGGGCCTGGACGGCCAGCGCGGTGGCGTCGGCGTCGCTCGCGCAGGTGGCCTGGCCGAAGGAGACCGGGAAACCGCCGTCGGCGCACTGACTGTCGGCGAGGAAGTCGACGGCGGCGGACGGAGCACCACCGGGCGTGCGCTTGAGCGCGATCAGCGCGAGCGACTGGCCGAGCGCGTTGCTGTAGTCACCCCACTGGGACCGGTCGGAGAAGCGGCCGCTCGGGCTCTGGAGCGAGCGGAGCCGGGCGGGGAGGTCGACGCCGCCGAAGGCGGTCGGGTTCTCGCCACGGACCTCGACGGCGAGCAGCAGCTTGGCCGTCGCCCCGGCGTACGCCTCGGTGGTGCCGTCGCCGAGGTAGCCGCCGATGACGTCGGGCCTCGCCAGCCAGGCGGTGGCCTTCGCGGCGGCCTGGTCGGAGCTGCGGGAGGCGGCGAAGGCGAGCACGGCGTCGATGGTCAGGCCCTGGTCGGGGTAGGCGGTGCCGTCGAACACCGACTCGAAGTGGTCCCCGTCCACCAGCTGGCGGGCCAGCCAGCCCGCCGCCGCGGCGTCCGGACGGACGGTCGGGGAGGACGATTGTGCGGGGGTGGCGTGTGCGGCGGTGACCGCCGGGAGCGCGGTGGCGAGGGCGAGCGCGGGTATGGCGAGCAGTCCGAGAGTGCGGCGGAGCGCGGGCATGAGAGCCTTTCCGGGCCTGGACGCAGGGGCCCGGAGAGCGTCCGCGGGGGGCCGGGGACAGCTCTCGGAGCTCCGGCCCGCAGACCACGACGGGAGGAGTGGACACCTCTCCGCCGCCGGGTACTCGGGCTCGCCGCCGACAGCCGTCGGCGGCCTACCGTTGCGGGTCAGCGCCGGATTCGAACCGGACTTCCCCCGACGGCGGAGTCAGAACATGACGGCCCATCATGGCGACGCCCGAAAGGCCGGGTCAAGGGTCCGTGCGTCACATCACAGCGCATCCGGGCAGGTCGTCGGCGACCTACCCCCGGAAGGGCCCGGGCGCCGCTCGACGGGCCGACGGCCCCGTGGTGCGGCGCCCCGCGGCCGGGGCGCCGCACCACGGCGCGCCTCGGCCCGGGTGCCGGCGATGGGTGGTGGCGGTGGGTGGCGGCGGTCGTCAGTTGTCAGCGGTGGGTGAACGACGCCGGCCGCTTCTCGGCGAACGCCGCCATGCCCTCCTTCTGGTCGGCGGTGGCGAAGACGGCGTGGAAGAGCCGCCGCTCGAAGCGGACGCCCTCGGCGAGGGTGGTC
>NZ_JAQYWW010001047.1:0-357 GCF_036322525.1 Streptomyces sp. BE20
CAGCGCCGCGTAGCAGTCGCGGACGGTGTCGACCAGGACCCGGATGCCCACCAGGTCGATGAAAACGTCGTAGTCGCGGCCCCGGAAGATCCTGTGCTGGTTGCGGGGGGCGGGGGCCGCCCCCACCGCGTCGGGCGCCGCCCGCGTGTCAGACTAGTTGTGTGGTTGCGTTTGTTTGTTGGGGGGGGGGTGGGTGGGGGTTTTTTGCGGGGGGGGGGGGGCCCCCACAAAAGCAAGAAGAAACAAAACCAACCCACCCACACCACAAAAACAACCAACAACCCAAACGACAAAAACCACAAACACAACAAACGAAACAGTCCGGGGAGGTGTAGGTTGGGGGGGGGGGGGGGGCTC
>NZ_JAQYWW010001048.1:0-320 GCF_036322525.1 Streptomyces sp. BE20
GCGGCAACGGTGCTGGTGGGGGTCGGAACGGTGCCCGCGCGCCCGGGGCCGCCGTGGGGGGGGGGGGACCCGCCCCGCGGGGGGCGGTAAAAGACACCTAACCCCGGGCCCCCCAATTTTCGCCGGGGTCGGCCCCCGTCCCCCCCGCACCCCCCCCCCCCCCCCCCCCACACCCAGCCCCCACCCACTAGAAACCCACCACCCCCCCACCCTGCACGACGAGATCGCCGGCATCGTGGTCGGCGGTGGCGCCGGTGGATCAACGGCCGCGACGCTCGTGGCCAAACACGGCCACCGGGTCCTGCTGCTGGAGAAGGAGA
>NZ_JAQYWW010001049.1:0-315 GCF_036322525.1 Streptomyces sp. BE20
CCCCCCCCGGCAGGGCCCCCCCCCGCCCACCGCGCCGGTGATAGCTACGGCGTCCACCCCGCGCTTCCGGGCATTTCCCCCGCCGTCGCACGACCACGCCCGAGCGAGGGTCCTGCTCCCCGCGCCTGCGGGGCTGTTCCCGTCTGGATGCACTCGGCCGCCCCGGCGACCCACTGCTACCCGAGCCCTCGGGTGTGCTCCACCGCTGTGGTTGTGGTCTTAGGTCGCCCGTTGCTGCTCCCCGCGCCTGCGGGGCTGTTCCCGGCCGGTCGGCGCCGACGCGCTCCAGGCAGGACTGCTCCCCGCGCCTGCGGG
>NZ_JAQYWW010001050.1:0-235 GCF_036322525.1 Streptomyces sp. BE20
GAGCCTCAGTCAGGTCGGAGACCCGGTAGCCGGGAACAGCCCCGCAGGCGCGGGGAGCGGGCTGCCCTGGGGCGGCGGGCGAGCTCGCTTGCGCGACCTGCCGCGGCGGCGGGGCCGTTCCCGCCGTCGCCGAGCCCTACCGCCCGACGGTGACCAGCTCCCCGCGCCTGCGGGGCTGTTCCCGCGGTGTAGGTGCAGCCGGCGATGGAGAACTCCTGCTCCCCGCGCCTGCGGG
>NZ_JAQYWW010001051.1:0-361 GCF_036322525.1 Streptomyces sp. BE20
CAGCGAGGTCCAGGCCGCCAACGCGCTGAAGACCATCGGCATCGTCATCGTCGTCCCCGACCCCGCTGTCGGACCCCATGTCGTCGAGGACGAGAATTTCGCCAAGATAGGGCTCATCACCTCCTAACTAATTTTTGGCCCAACGGGCCCCAACCCGTCATCGTGCTCAATTCAAAAGGTGTTCCCAGGATTGGGTTTTGCGGGCACCATTTTGGGGGGGTTGGGTGGGGGCGGCGGTGGCGGGACCCCGCCCCCCCCCGCGGCCCGGCCGCCCGCTCCCCAGGGCGGAGGGGGGGGCAGACGCGGCGGGGGGGGCGGGGGCGGGCGGGGTCGGGGGGGAGGGGGGGGGGGGGGGGGGGGG
>NZ_JAQYWW010001052.1:0-226 GCF_036322525.1 Streptomyces sp. BE20
CACCTGGACTCGCTCGGCGCCGCCGCCGGCGCCGCCCGCCTCCACCTCAACCGCGACGACCCCCAGGCCGCCTGGCGGGCTCTGACCGACCCGCACGACTTCCTCGCCTTCCTCGACCGCAAGGAAGCCTGGGCCCACGCCTGGGACCTCGTCCCCACCGCCGTCGAAACCCTCCTCGCCCTGCGGCGGCTGGCGGAGGCCGAGGCCCTGGCCGCACGCCACGCCA
>NZ_JAQYWW010001053.1:0-315 GCF_036322525.1 Streptomyces sp. BE20
ACCCCCTCCCACCAGCCCCGAGAGGTACCCCCGCCCCGACGGCGGCCACACGACGGCTGCACTTCCGTCAGGGCCCAACAGCCCCAGCCCGACCCGGGCTCCACCCCACGGGGCCGTCCATCGGCCGCCCGAGTTGAGCTCCGCCGCGATGCGGTGGGCGTGAGGATCGTTGTGCCGGTGTGGGACGTGGGTGTCGCGACGGGTGACCGTCGTTTCTCGGAGGATCTCTCCACCGACCTGGAGGGCGTGGTCGGCCTTCTGTCGGAGCTGGTCGAGTTCGGCGTGGTGCAGGCGTTGCGGATCGCGGAGGCGAGC
>NZ_JAQYWW010001054.1:0-18084 GCF_036322525.1 Streptomyces sp. BE20
GCGTACTACGGCAGCGGTTTGGTCACCCCGTGACAGCCAAGGCCCGCGATATCATCAGGCAGAAACCAAGCTCAACGAGCCCTTGCACTCACCAGCCGGGCTGCCACCCAACCCGCTGACACCACCCCACCCACTCACACCCCGGCTGCTGGTGGTCCTGGTCGGCACGGCGGCCGCCGCGGTCCGCTCGGCGGTGGCGGACCTGCGCCTGGCCGCCGAGGAGAACCCAACCGTCGCCGAGATGCTGGCCGCCGTCACGGCCGGCACCGCCCTGATCGAGGACCTGGTCCAGCGCGGACCCGCCACCCCCATCTGGCACCCGCTCAGCAGCAGCGGACGGGCGTGCGGCTCGCCGGTCTGGTCCTGCTGAACACCAGCCCGGCGCCGCTGCCCTCACAGCAGCGGGAGGATCCGTCACCAACGCTCCCCGACCCCGCCGGGGTGCGTAGCGAGATCAGCAGGCTGACCGGGATGGTGTCGGAGATCGTCCGCCAGCAGCGCATGCAGCTCAGTCTCCAGCAGCAGCTCAACGATGCCAATGCCAAGCTCACCACCTCCGAGGCCAGCAACGACAGTGAACTTGCCCAGCACCTCGACTCCCTCGATCTCCTGGACCGGGCGAATCTGCAGATGCCGCTGCCCTTCGACAGCCAGGACGAAACGGCCGACAACGCGCGGCAGGAGCGCACCGGGTGATAGTGCGAGACCGTGTAGAGAACAGACGAGGAAGAAGGTGCACCCGTGGCTGAGGTCATGTCCCCCATTCTCTGGGACCGGATCTGGGCGTTGCCCGTCTCGCCGGCGTCGGTGAAGTTCCTGACGCACTGCACACCATCGCCCTGGTCCGCATGCGCTACGACGCCCGGACCAAGGACTACGTCGCCCGACGAGTCACCGAAGGCATGTCCAAGAAGGACATCCTCCGCTGCCTCAAACTCTTCATCGCCCGCGAGGTCTACAAGCACCTCACCCGCCCATCAACCACACCGAAACCGCTCCTCCAGACCGCTTGACGATCTATAGGAGCTTCCTGCACGAACCACGGGGAAGCCCGGGGTGCAACGCGCTGTCGCACCCCGGAGCCCCGTGTTGCGGGCCGACCCGGGCCGAGCCCGGTCGATGCCGTACCCGGCCTGCCCGGCACCCACCCAGCTCTGGGGCACCTGTGCGGACTACGCGGCCATGCTCTCCGCCGGTTCGCCGACGTGCTTCATCTTGCCGCAGGGGCGGCGACCCCTGACCAGCCGCACTTGGCACCGCTCCACAGCGGGCCCCGCCCATCCTCACGATGCGCGGGGCCGCGTCGGTGAGGCTGATTTCAGGGTCCCTTAAATCAGCCTCAGCAATATGGAAAATCTAATGGTAAACCGCTTAACCTGTAGCATTTGTGGAACCAAAAAAGGGCGTTAGCGGCATTGAACACTGCCCGCCGATCGGTTTCATTGCGCCCTGCTGCTAGGTTGGCAGGATTTCTCCAGCGGAGTTAGTCACCTTGATTTCTGCGTCGAACCACAGGCAGAGAATGATCCCATTCCGAATATAGGAGATTTCAAACTTCCCAATCTCTGGCGCGCTGAGCTGAACGTCAAACCGATCGCCACTGCGCAATACGTGCACGGCCCCCCAGGGTTCGAATGAGACCTCACACTCCGTCGCATCTGCGCAAGTGAGTACAAAAGAGACCGTCTCGATTTTGGCTGATTTCACTTAACCCCCAAGAGTTTTAATGACTTCGTCGAAGAGCTTGACCCGCGCCGGGGCTGTATCCATTCCCTTACCCGTCGCGGCGGCATTTACATAGAAAGCGCGAAGGGATCTTGCCCTCGCAAGAGTGATGCCAAGGGCAGTCCATTCATCGGCCGACCGACCCATTGCTGCCTCAGCTCCGGCGGCTTTTGTGCCCCACAGCTTTCTCCCCCATGTCGCGAATGTTTCTCCATCTGGCACCATTGCGTGTAGTTCTTTTGTAGTGGGGATTGGGATCCCACACAGTTCATCGTCCACATTGTGTACCAGAACTGGTATCGATCCGGCGAGCACATAGTACGTGTGGAGGTTCTGGACGGTCAGGTTGTAGGCCGCCTCAAGGCCCTTGCGGTGCTTGACCTCGGCGACGCTGGCAGTCGATCCGCTAGGAGTGCGTAGGGTGTCGCCGGTGTTGAGGTCGGCAGCGTCGACCCATTGTTGGTCCTTCTCGACCCAGAAGGGGTGGTGGTCGGTTGCGGTGAGCGTGGCTATGGCGCCGCCCGCTGACTTGATGGTGAGATCGGTGAAGTTGCGATCGTCAGGTGTGTAGATGGTGGCATCAACGCGGCGGGCGCCGGTCTCTCCGGACTCAGGGTTGGTTGCCAAGACCTGATCGCCGATTCGGACTCGCTCGATCGGCAGGGTCGATCCATTTGCCATCAGAACAAGTGTCCCCGCAGGGAAGCTGTTTGGCGATATGCATTTGGCTGCGAGTCGGTTGAGTCGCGAGGCCTTGGCTATTTCCTCAACATCCTTCGCTTTTTTTACGAGCTGTGCAAGTTTTACCGCTTTTCCGGCAGGGAAAGCGCCTGCGGCGACCATTGCGCATGAGCCGGCGCTTTTCTGTCGAATGCACTCTTCGACATCGTCCAAGCCGAGAATAGACTTGACGATCGTCCTTACGAGCCGTGTTTCGTCATCAAGCTGGTTACCCCATTTGCTGAGAATCCCAAGTGGGGCGTATGGGCCGAAAATTCCATTAGGCCCGAAGGTGCCGGTGCCTTTGCCAAGCTGGCACGCCCTTGCGAATTCAAGTGGTGCATTGAGCGCGAGCGGATAGCAGCTGAAGTTGCTGTAATATTTGGCCAGTGAAATCTCTGCCCGAATTTGCGCTTCCAGCTCCTTTGTAAGTTCATTCGCGAAGTCCTTTTCGAGCTGTCCGGCCTGGATCTGGATGCCGTCGTTTTCGGCCTGCAGCTCGGCCGGGCGTTCCTGTAGCTGCTTCTCTGCGGTGATGGCCCAGGCTTCGTCGGCAGCCTGCTGGGCCTGGGTGGCGTCCTTGCCCGCCGCGATGGCAGTGGCGTGAGCGCGCCGCGCTGCCTCGCGGGCCGCGCCAGCGGACCAGCGTGCCTGGGTAGCGGAGACCCCCGCGCGGACTGCGGAGGTAGCGGCCTTGCCAGCGTCAATAGCGGCGGTCTGTGAAGCATTGCGGGCGGTCGTGGCGGACTGACCTGCGCGCGTTGCGGCGGTCGCGGCGGTCTGGGCTGCAGTGTTGGCGGCCGCGACGTAGGCGCTGGCTTGGTCGGCGTAGATGCGGGCCTGGTTGCGGGCGTTTTCAGCCTCGCCAGAGGCGTTGCTGGCGACAGCTGCGGCTTCGGTCGCCTCCCAGGCGTCCTGCTGGGCCCTGGCCGCAGTCTGGGCCGCTTCGGCGATAAGGCGGTTCATCTGTGCCGTGTGGGCGCTGGTGAGCTGGTCCTTGCGGTCGGCCATGTACTGGCCGGACTGCAGAAAGGAGGTCACGAGGTCGGGTGTCGCGGAGAGTGCGAATTTGGCCGCAGACTGGACCTCGGGACCGCCACTGGCGAGGAGCTGTGCGGCCTGGACACGCTCGTCGATCTGCTGCGCGGTGTACTGGCCGGTAATCAGGAATGCTGCAACGGCTTTGGGGGAGCCATCCCGCAAGGCCTTTTCAGCGGCTTCCTTGACGCTGGGGCCACCGGAGGCCAGCAGTTGGGCCGCGCGGATGCGGTTGTCGGTGATCGCGGCGTCGTGCTGGCCGGTGTTGTAGAAGGCCTTTATCTGTTGGGCGTCGCCCTTGAGGGCGTTGGTGGCGGCGGTGCGGACGGCTTCGTCGGGGCTGTCCTGGGCGATCTCCTGCACGCTCTGGCGCATATCGTCCAGTTCGGCCTTGATCCGGCCAGCGCGCGCCCAGTTCACGACGTCCGCATCCGCGCCGGACAGGGCGAGCTCGGCGGCTTCCTGGCTCCAGGGGCCGCCGGTCTTCATCGTCCGGAGCGCGATCTTTCGGCCCTTGGCTGCGAGGGTCTTCGGGTCCGCGTCAGTTTGGGCGGCGTCCAGGGTCAGCTGTGCGGCCTCCTCGTCCTGGGCCCGCCAGTCGGCGAGGACTGTGCCGATTCCGGCGGTGGCCTCGTCGTCGGCGCTCTTTATCTCTCGGGCGATCTCGACGGCGGCTGCGGTGCGGGCAATGAGGTCTTCGGTCTCGGTCCTGCGGGCGAGGTCGTAGACGTTGCTCGCGGTCGTCACCGCCGCGCTTGCCGTAGCAGCGGCGTTGCGGGCGGCCTCGGCCTGCCGGCTGGCCTCGACCGCCGAGGTCGCGGACTCGCCCGCGTGCTCGGCCGCGTTGTCTGCGGCCGTCGCCGCGTTCTGGGCGTGGGTTGCGGCGGAACGAGCGGCGTCACGGGCCTGGAAGGCGGCCTGTGCCGACTGGCCGGCTAGAGCCGCGGACGCGGTCGCGGCGCGGTCGGCCTCCCTCGCCTGGCGGCGGGCCTGCTCGGCCGCAGCCTGCGCGCGGTTGGAACCGGCGCCAGCGGAACTTGCCAGACGGCCAGCCTTCTCCGCGGAAGCGGCAGCCGCGTTCGCGTCGGCGCCAGCCCCCTTGGCCGCACTCGACGCCTCGCGCGCCGCCTGGGACGCGGCGCCCGCGCTGTCTGCAGCGTCCGCGGCCCGTTGGGCGTCCTTCGCCGCATTGCGGGCCTCCTCGGCCCGTTGACGCGCCTCGGCGGCCTTACTCCGGTCGGAGGCGGCAGCATTGGCGGCCTTGCGGGCGTTGGCCGCCGCGAGGGCCGCGCCGCCGGCTGCGCTTGCGGCCTGGGCCGCTGCGCTGGAGGCGAGGCGGGATGCCTGGTTGGCGGCGCCGGCGGCGGCGACCGCCTGGCCGGCGGCTGCCGCCGCGCCTTGGGCCGCGTCGGCCGCGCGGGTGGCGGCTTCGGTGGCTCGGGTCAGGTCCTGGCCGGCCGCCTCGGTCTCCCCGGCCGCGGTCTCGGCGGCTTCCTTTGCCAGCCGAGAAGTGTCTACGGCACGTGCGGATGCCGCCTTTGCGGCGTCCTTGGCGGCCTGCGCCTGCTTTCCGGCCTGCTCGGCCTGGTCGGCCAGCTGCGAGACAGTGGCCCGCTCTTGGTCCCGTGCACGGGAGACGAACTGACCGATGGCCAGGAACTCGGCGACGTCAGAAGGAGTGCCGCGCAGCGCGACCTTAGCTGCCTCCTTCGTGGCTGGTCCGCCGGCACTGAGCAATTGCGTTGCCTGCACCCGCCTGTCGGTATCGCTGGCGTCGTACTGGCTCTGCTCGAGGAACTTCTTCACGTCCTCGGGTGAGCCCCTAAGGGCGGTGGTGGCCTGCTCCCTGACGCTGACACCGCCGGTGGCAATGAGCTGGGTGGCCTGTACCCGTCGATCGCTTACGAGTGGGGCCTGCCAACCATCATTGAGGAAGGCGCGTAGATCCTCCGAGGAACCTCTTAGCGCCTTGATTGCGGCTTCGCGCACGCCCGGGCCGCCAACGCTGAGCATCTGCGCAGCGGCAATGCGGTCGTCGTGGTACTCAGCGAGGTCGCTCTCGACCTCGAGGAAGCGCTTGATGTCCTCGTCCGAGCCGGTCAGCGCGACCTCGGCGGCCGCCCGCACGCCTGGGCCAGCGTTCATCCACAGGCTGATGACACGGCCACGGTCTGTCAGAACCTGCAGGCCTGATCCGGTGTCGGTGCCGGTTCCGGCGTCGACTGTGAAAGCGGATGTCGCGCCGAGAAGACAGGCAGCGAGTGCCACCGGCAGCAGAACGGCGCACACACGGCGAGATCCCGGTATTCGGTCCCCCAGTCGCCGCTTCCTCACGGCGGTTCCCGGCGCTCCCAGAGAGCGCAATCGGTAGTTCACAGCACTTTCCTCTCACAAGACATGTGTAAGCACATGAACGGATTCCGATGCGTACCCGAACACATGGAGACATAGTGGACAATTTTGCAACGAACCAAGTCGCTCACTGTTGGATCGTTACCACTCAACACCGTGACCGACCGTATGTGATCGAGCATCATTTCTCGGCGATGGCTGCTGGTATCTTACGCATGCCCGCTCTGATCCATCACAAAGTCAGCACTAGCTCAACCATGGCTGCTGACTAGCGAATTGAGGAACGACCTTGCCTATATCCCGCTCCCACAGGCGCTTCCTGGCTTGCACTGCCGCTGCTCTGACGGCGGGCATAGGGTTCGCCACCCTCTCAGCCGCGCAGGCCGCCCCTGGTACGGCCTCTGACGACACCGCAATGCCGACCGCTGTCGAGGACTTCCGGCACCCCGGGGCCGAGCGCCTCCTGGCAGCACGAAGCATCACGCTCAAGCAGGGCGACGGTCACATTCGGCTCAAGGAAGGCCCGAATGACACCGTGCCGACCAGCTGCCAGGCATCGAACGAGATCTTCATCGACTCCCGCCTCGACCCGCGTGGCTACTGCTTCATCGTCTCGGGTACGACCGGCTACCTCGCGATGGAACTGCCCGACGTCTACATGATCTGGACCGAGGACCGCTCCGTCAGCGCCCGATTGGTCGCGGCAGGCCAGGAGAAGCGCGTCGACCTCGGCCCGAACTCGGCCGAGCCCGTCGGCGAGGGAATCCCCGGTGGGGCGCACGCGGTCCTCGTCGAACTCCGTGTCACCGGCTGATCCCCACGCACGTCTACACACCACCATCTCTGCTATTCCTAGGACTGACACTTGTCTGGCATCACTGCGCGCACCGCGTGGAAGGCAGCACTCCTCACCACCGCCATAGCGGCCGGCTCGCTCACCACACTCTCGGCCTCGCCGGCCGGCGCCACGGCCGGTACTCCGGCAACAGACGGCTCGTACGCCTACACCGCCCGTATCGCGATCGGTGACAACTTTCGTGCCTGCACCGGCGCTCTCGTGGACCGGTACTGGGTGATCACGGCGGCCTCGTGCTTCGCCGACAACCCCTCTCAGCCGGCGGCGGTGGCCGAGACCCCCAAGTGGGCCACCACCGTGACCGTCGGCCGCACCGACCTGACCGCGACCAACACCGGCGCGACCAGGAGCGTCGAAAAGCTGGTGGCCCGTCCGGAGCGCGACCTGGTGATGGCCAAGCTCGCCACGCCCATCGACGGCATTGCTCCGCTGAGGGTCGCCACCTCGGCGCCCGTCCCCGCTGAGAACCTCCGGGTTCCCGCCTATGGCCGCACCAAGACCGAGTGGGTGCCCAACAAGCTGCACTCCGGTGTCTTCACCCTCAACGGGGTCCGGACCACCGCCGTGGACACCAGCGGCACCAACGGGGCGGCGATCTGCAAGGGCGACACCGGCGCCCCCGTGATCCGGGAGACCGGCACGGGCGCCGAGCTGGTCGCCGTCGCCTCCCGTTCCTGGCTGGGCGGCTGCCTGGGTGAGACCGAAACCCGCACAGGCGCCGCCAACAGCCGCGTCGACGACCTCGATGCCTGGATCAAGAACCTGCGCCTGAGTACCGCGGACGTGCAGGCGGGTACCCACGTGCAGATCATCGGCTCCGACGACAAGCTGTACGACTCGGTCGCCGACTACACCAGCGGACTGTGGACGCGCGGGTGGACCCCGACCGGCGACAGCCGCCTGCTCGCGGTCGACAGCGTCGCCACCGGTGACACCGTCCACGTGTACGCCGTCCTGACCGATCACCGCGTCTACAGCCGCGACGGCAAGATCGGTGGCCGCTGGGGCGCCTGGAGCGAGGTACCGGGAGGCGCGGTCGCCGCGGACGGCGCCCAGAAGATCACCGCCGCCGTACGGGGCAACACGGGCCTGGTCGACGTGGAGATCATCGGCAGCGACGGATCCCTCTACGGCACCACGGCCGACTACGGCACCGGCACCTGGCGACCCACCTGGGGCAAGATCGGCGACAACCGGCTCACGGCCGTCACCAGCGCCTACTACAACAACGCCACCCACGTCTTCGCCATCAACGAGGACGGCAAGGTCTACACCCGCACCGGTAACTACACCACCGGCAGTTGGGGCGCCGACTGGACCGAACTTCCCGGCAGCCGGCCGGGCGTGACATCCATCTCCGCCGCCGTCCACGGCACCACCGTCGACCTGTCGATCGCCGGCGCCGACACCTTCTACAGCACCAGCGGCCACTTCGACACCGGCCTGTGGGACCAGCAGTGGACACCGATGGGCGACAACCACCTCACGGTCCTCACCAGCACCACCTCCGACAACGTCGTCCACGTCTACGCCGTCAACGAGGACAAGAAGGTCTACACCCGCGACGCCAACTACAACACCGGCCTCTGGACCGCCTGGAAGGAGATTCCCGGCGACGCCACCGGTGTCAAGGCCATCACGGCAGCCACCACCGGCTGACCCGACACCAGCACCACCCGTGGGGCCGGCGGCCACCAAGGCCGGCGGCCCCACGGACCGGGACGGGCAGCCACCACCGGCTGACCCGACACCGGCACCACCCGTGGGGCCGGCGGCCACCAAGGCCGGCGGCCCCACGGACCGGGACCCTCGGCAGCGTCCGCCTGCCGACGGCGACACCAGGTTTGTCACGGCCTGTCGGACATCGTCTGCTCATTGATGCCTGTTCCGAACACCGCAGTCGATCCCGCCGACGGTCACGTCTTCACGTGTCCGTGGACCCGACAACCACCTGAGGCAGCCTTCGGTCCTGGGTGTCAGCCCTTCGGCCTCAAACGGCCGCCACCCCACCCCTGCCGATCCGCTCAACGCTCACGTACTCGTGTGTACACCGGTCCCGAGAACCGATCCCTGACCTTCTCACGGCTGCCCCGTCGGCGGACGGCACCGGCCGCGTCGCCCTGGTGGGGTCCAGTACTGGTGTGAGTCTGTGATCGGGTGATCCGAGTTCCCTCGGCCAGGGCTTCTCATCGTCACTTGCTGTCACCGGCAGGCCTGAAGGCGGACCCCTATGACTCGGCAGGGGCAAGATGCCACACGCCGTGGGCCAGGTCGAGCGTCGCCGTATAGTCGGCCCGCTCCGGCAACTGCTGGCCAAGGCGCCACCGCTGCGACTGGGCCGACAGCTCGACGGTCACCGTGGTCTCGGATGGGGTCCCGACGCTCCCGGGCCCACGGGGCGAAGACCCCGTTCGGCGAGCTGCCGGCGTTCGCGCCGGGCGAGGTGATGCAGATCGACTCGACGCCGATGGACGTGATGGTGCTGCTGGACGACGGTGTCCCGGGCCGGATCGAGCTGACGGCGATGATCGACGTGGCGACGCGCACGCTCACCGCGGCGGTGCTGCGGCCGACCACGAAGGCGGTCGACGCGAGCGTGCTGCTGGCCCGCACCGTCACACCGGAGCCGCAGCGGCCGGGCTGGGCGGAGGCCCTGCGGATGTCGCGCTCGGTGCTGCCGCACCGCCGGCTGCTGAGCCTGGACGAGCGCCTGGAGCACGCCGCCGCCCGGCCGGTGATCGTCCCGGAGATGATCGTCTGCGACCACGGGAAGGCTTTCATCTCCCGCAACTTCAAGTCCTCGTGCCGGTTCCTGGAGATCGACTTCCAGCCCGCGCACAAGGGCTCCGGCTTCGAGAAGGGTCACATCGAGAAGATGCTGGACGCGCTCGGCATGATCTGGTCCGTGAGCGACGCCCGCTTCGAGGCCGGGCTCGACTGGGCCCGGGTGTGGGCGAAGGGTCACGGCGGCTCGCTGGCGGCGCCGGCGCGGGCATCGGTCGGCGGCTACGCCATCGGAACCTGGCTCTCCGAGCTGCGGGCCGCAGCGCAGGTGCCGGACGGGGAGCCTGGGGCGCTCGCACCGGAACGGCGGCGGGCGCTGGAGGAGATCGACCCATGGTGGTGCCGGTGTGGCCGGTCACCTGCCAGCGCGCCTACGCGACCGCCCGGATGTGGTGGCTGGACACCGACGGCCTGGTCGACTGGACTTCCCTACCCCGAGAGCGAGCAGCTCGGCCGCTGGGTCCAGGCGCAGCGGGCCGGCTGGCCGGGCCTGGAGGAGGACCAGCGGGACCTGCTGTCGGCGGTCGGCATCGAGGAGGACCGGGAGCTGGTGGCCGCGAAGGCCGCGGCCGAGGCGAAGCCGAAGGTGTCCC
This sequence comes from Streptomyces sp. BE20, assembly GCF_036322525.1. NCBI lineage: Bacteria > Bacillati > Actinomycetota > Actinomycetes > Kitasatosporales > Streptomycetaceae > Streptomyces > Streptomyces sp. BE20. The sequence continues at coordinate 10,069 of NZ_JAQYWW010001054.1, forward strand.
GCATCGACCGGGTCCAGCAGGGTCTGGCCGCTCTCGCCCAGTTCGTGGAGCGGGAGCGGCATCCCCGGGTGCCCCGCCCGCACAAGGAGCCGGTGGCGGCCGTGGAGGCCGAGCCCGGTGGTGAGGAGCGGGTGGTGGTGTCGCACTTCGCGCTGGGCGCCTGGCTCAACAACCAGAAGGCACGCCGGGCGAAGCTGACCGCGGGCCAGCTCGCGCAGCTCGCCGAGCATGGCGTGGAGTGGGCGTGAGGGGCCGTCTCCTGCCGGGGCGGTGTCGTGGCCCCGGCGGTGGGGTTCCGGGCCCGAGAGGGCGTGGCGCCGTCACCAGGGGTGGCGGCTTCCCTTGCGGAAATACTGCGGCCTTGAGGCGGCTGAGTCCGCACCCTTTGGGAAGCGAGGGTCAGGCCACTCCAGGTGAGGACAAGTTGAGCGAAGAAGGTGTTGTCGTCGTAGCCACGTCCGGTGCGGTCACGACGATGGGCGAAGTACCTGGCCTGATGCAGAAGATCAGGCCGGACTGGCGGGCGATGAACCTGATCGAGAGGGTGCGCCGCATCCTGCCGGTCGATCCGAGCAGTGCCTGCCAGCTCCTGTTCAATGCTGCGGTCCGAGATCTCAAAGACAAGATCCTGATGGTGGGCGTCGGCATCGCGGGCGAGGCCGCCCCGGCCGGCCGGAGACCGTCACGGCCGGGCGACGAGCGGGCGAACCCGGCGCCCGTGCCCCGGTGTGCAAGTGGATCTGCACACCGGGGCACGGGCGCCGGGTCAGCGCAGCGCGGTCAGGAACGCGACAGGGTGAAGGAGACCGAGGCGTTGTTGCCGCCGCCACCCTGCCACGTGCACTTGTATCCGTAGGGAGCGGAGCAGCTGTAGCCGTTGCTGCCCACGTAGGGGTTGTTCCAGGACACCTTCAGCTTCTCGCTCGTCCCACCCAGATGGAAGGAGACCTCACCCCCCGTACCGGTCATGAAGCCGTCCGACTCGCTCGCCCACCTCGCCGTCACACCGGGCTGGACGAGCGAGGGCGGCAGCGTGCCGTCGGACCAGATCCCCCCGCTCAGGCTGGACCCGTCACGGGTCAGCAGTGTCCCCGAGTTGTTGGTCAGGTTCACCGTCGTACTCCGGGCCGCGGCGAGCCTGGACTCCGCCGCAGGGGCCTGGGACCCCGTCAACGAAGACACGGCCGAGATGGTGAAGGCGACGCTGGCGTCGTTCCCGCTGCCGCCGCTGCGCACGCAGGTGTAACCGTCCGGGACGGAGCAGCTGTAGCTGTTGCTGCCCAGGTAGGGGTTGTTCCAGTGCAGGTCGACCTGGCCGCCACCGCCGGCCAGTGCGTAGGAGATGCTGCCCTCGGTCCCCGTCGCGAACCCGCAGGACTCGCTCTTCCAACTGGATGCCTTGGTGTTGGAGATGTAGCTCGGCGGCAACCCGTCCGCCGACCAGCAGCCGTGGTCGAGGTGCTCCCACGTCTTGGTCAGGCCGGTCCCGGTGTAGTTGACCAGGGAGACCTTCGTGGACCGGGCCGCGGTGACACCCGCCACGCTCTGTGCCGTGTCCCCGGTGCCGGTGCTCTGCTGCGCGGACGCCTGCGGCACGCCCGTCCCGGCCGCGGCCTGCGCCGCCGGGGCGAGGGCGACCGCTCCGGCCGCCAGCAGGGCGGCGGTGAGGGCGCCTGCGGCGGTACGGCGCATACCCGTCATGGAAGTCATAGACATGGAACTACCCACTCTCTCGTCGAGGCTGGGCGGGCGGACACGTGTCTCGCTCGCCTTGTCGTATTGCTGGACGTCGCCGGCCGGACGCCGGTACCAGGGCACTCAGCGGTACAAGAGTTCGTAGATCTGCTTGCCCAGCACCACGGTGGGCACGATGACGAACTCCACGAAACCCTGGCCGATCAGCCGGTTCCCCTCGGCGTTCGCGGCGGCCCAAGTCGCGAACTCGCCCGCCCAGAGATAGATCGGGTTCTGGGCGGCCGGCGTCGCGGCGGCATGCGGCTGGGCGGAGGGCGCGGTGGCGTGTGCCTGCGCCGTACCGCCGGCGAGAACCGCGGCGGCGACGGCGACGGCAGCGGCGAGCGAAACCCTACGAGCCTTCCCGTACATGACAATCTCCTCTTCGTGATGCTCCACGTGAACAGCGGGCCGCCCACGGCGGTCCCGCCCACCTGCCTGAACCGGGCTGCGGCTGCGGTGGCAGTGCCAGACTGACACCCGGCCCCCGTACCGAGCATCGTGGAAAACCACAGACATACGACACCGGGGCGCCCCTCCCCGGACTGGGCACAGGGCACAGGGCGCGGATGACCACGGCACCGGACCTCAGCCGGCCCGGCGTGCAGGTGGATCCGCACCGGGGGCGCGGCGTGACGAAGCATTCGAAGGCACGACACCGGACCCGTCGACCGGCATGCCTGACGGATCGTCGGACCTGTCACCGGTGAGCGGCCCGGCCGGCGAGGGGAGAATGCGAATGGTGAGCTGGCGCCATACCGGGTCCGGACGCGCTCGGCATGGTCCGGTCCGTCAGCAATGCCCGGTTCGAGGCCGGACCGGACCGGGCGCGGGTCCGGGCGAAGGGCCACGCCGGCTCCCTGCCAGCACCGGCGCGGGCCTCGGCCGGCGCTGCGCCATCGGGACGTGGCTCTCCGAGCCGCGGGCCGCGGCGCAGGTACCGGCGGGCGAACAGGACGCGCTGTCGCCGGAGCGGCGGGCCGCGCTGGAGGAGCCCGACCCGTGGTGGTGCCCGGCCTGGCCCATCACCTGGCAACAGGCATACTCGCCAGATCGTGGTGGCTGGCCCGCGACGGGCGGGCTGACGGGACCGCCCTGCCCCTGGACACGGTGTCCGAGGGCGAGCAGCCCGGCCGCAGGATGCAGGCGCAGCGGGCCGGGTGGCCGGGGCTGGCCGAGGATCAGCGGGACCTGCTGTCGGCGGTCGGCATCGAGCCGGACGCGGAGCCGGTGGCCGCCACGGCCGCCGCCGAGGCGAAGCCGACGGTGTCCCGCAGCGACCGGTTCGCCCAGGGCCTGGCCGCCCTCGCCCGGTCCGCCGGGCGGGAGCGGCACCCCCGGGTCCCCCGCCCGCACAGGGAACCGGTGGAGAGGGTGGATGCCGGCCCCGGTGGCGAGGAGCAGGTGGCGGTGTCGCACTTCGCGCCGGGCACCTGACTCAACAACCGGCAGCCACGCCGGGCGAAGCTGACCGCAGGCCAGCTCGCGCAGCTCGCCGAGCACGGCGTGGAGTGGGCGTAGGTACAGCGGCGGGGTAGGGGTCGGCACCTCGCCGGGCGGGAAGTCGCCGGCCGGTTCCGCCCGCGCGGGTCGGCCGGCGGCTTCCCGTATTCACTCACGGTCACGAGGGAGGGTGCCTGCCTGCGCAGCCGGGAACAGACCCGGTATGCGTCTCGGCGCTCTGCTGTGGGCCGGGTTACGGTGGACTTGATCACGGTGCGGCGCTCCTTCCCGCTATGGGGCCGCAGTGGTGATGGGGGCTGGGTATGGACGGTCTGGGCGGCGGATCGGCTTTCTCCGGGGGGTGTGCGTTCGCGGGTCGCGAACGTGAGATGCGGGAGTTGCTGGACGCGGTGGGCGCGGGGCGTCCGGCGGTGGTCCTGGTGGAGGGGGAGGCGGGGGTCGGCAAGTCGCGGCTGGTCGCGGAGGCGTCGGCGGTGCTGCGTGCGCAGGGGCTGCGGGTGCTGGCGGGCGGGTGCCATCCGCTGCGGGAGCCGCTGGCGTACGGGCCGGTGGTCGACGCGCTGCGCCGGGTCGGGCCGTGGCTGCCGTCCGTGGAGCGGCTGGACGTGTCGGCGGGGGCGCTGGCGCCCCTGCTGCCGGACCTGGCCGGCGCGCTACCCGAACCACTGCCCGAACCCCCGCCGGGTTCTTCCAGGTCGGGCGCGCACCGGTTCCGGATAGCGGCCGGGGTGCGGACGCTGCCGGAGGCGATCGCGCCGGCGGTGCTGGTGGTGGAGGACGTGCACTGGGCGGACGAGGCGACCCGTGAGCTGCTGCTTCTGCTCGCACGGGACATGCCCACCGATGCGGCGCTGGTGCTGACGTACCGGGCGGAGGACCTGCCCGGCGGCGGGCCCGTGCTCGGTGCCGCGTTCCGGCGTTCGCCGGGCACGGGCGGGGCAGAGATCCGGCTCGGCCCGCTGGGCGAGCCGGAACTGCGGGCGATGGCGCGCGAGGTGCTCGGCGACGAGCCGGCGCCGGCGCTGGTGCGGACTCTGCTGGAGCGCCGCCCGCGCCAGCCTCATCGACACCGGCGCACTGCCGCTTCGCCACGGCATCCGCGAACCGTTCCGCGACCTGGCCGCCGCCATGGACAACGCCCTCGACCTCACCCACCACCGCCCCGGCACACTGCCCCGCCTCGCCGGCTACCTCCACGCCCGCACCGGCGGCAGGATCGGCAGCCTCTCCCGCCTGATCCGCCAAGCCGCCATCACCACCATCCTCGACGGCACCGAGCGCATCACCCGCACCGTCCTGGAGAACATCGCCGAAGAGCACTACCGCCCCCGCGGCACACCCCGTGAGCTGCTCTGGCTTTCCTGGAGTCCCTGATGTCTGGGCTTGTTACGATCCAGGCGTAAGGAGAACCACGAGCAGTGCCAGCACCCCGTAAGTACCCCGATGAACTTCGTGAGCGCGCCGTCCGCGAGGTCCGCTCGACGGGCCGACCCGTCGCTCACGTGGCCCGTGACCTGGGCATCCATAAGGAGGCCCTGCGGTCCTGGGTCCGCCAGGCCGAGGCCGACGCCGGAGAGCGCGACGATCGGCTCACGACCGCAGAGCAGGACGAGCTGAAAGAACTCCGCAAGGAAGTCGCCGAGTTGAGGCGGGCCAACGAGATTCTCAAGGCCGCCAGCGTGTTTTTTGCCCAGGAGATCGACCGTCCCCGGACGAGGCCGAGCAGGTGATCGACCACCTGCGTGACGGCTTCGGGGTCGATCCCGTCTGCCGGGTGCTGGACCTGTCGCCGTCGACGTACTTCGCGCGCAAGCAGCGACCGAAGTCTGCCCGCCGGCTCCGCGACGAGGAACTGATTCCGCTGGTCGCAGCCGCCTGGGAGGACTCCGGCCGGACCTACGGGGCCCGCCGTATCACGCGCGCCCTGATCCGCGCCGGCCACCAGGTCGCCCGCTGCACCGCCGAGCGGCTGATGCGCGAGCTCGACATCGAGGGCGTGATCCGCGGACAGCGGCGCCGCACGACTGTCCCGGAGCCTGCGGCGCCGCGTCCGCCGGACCTGGTCAACCGCCGCTTCACCGCCCACCGCCCCAACCAGCTGTGGCCGGCCGACCTGACCTACATCCGCACCTGGTCGGGCCGGGTCTACGTGGCGTTCGTCCTGGACGCGTACTCGCCGGATCGTGGGCTGGCAGGCCGCCACCCACATACGGACCGACCTGCCGCTGGACGCGCTGGAGATGGCGCTGTGGCGGCAGAAGATCAAGAAGGGCGCCGACCTCATTCATCACAGCGACCGGTTGAACTCACCCACTACGTGTCCATTCGCTACACGGAGCGACTGTCCGAGGTCGGTGCCTCGGCGTCCGCCGGGTCCGTCGGGTCCGTCGCCGACTCGTACGACAACGCGATGGCCGAGGCCCTGAACGGCACGTTCAAGGCCGAACTGATCGAACATCAGGGACCGTGGCGCGACTTCGACGAGGTCGAGCGTGCCGTGTTCCAGTGGGTCGCGTGGTACAACAGCGAACGGCTCCACTCCGCCCTCGACTACCTCCCGCCCGATGAGTACGAACAGGCGTACCGGACGGCACTGGAGCAACACCCGCAAGCCGCTTGATCACACGATCGCGGACTCCACGAAAATCGGGGCAGCTCACCCGGGCGGTGCGGCCGGGCCAGGGATCCACCGGCAGGCCGCCGCCGATCAGCACCGGCCCGAGTTCGCGCAGGAGGCGGATCGCGCAGATGTAGTTGCGGACGGTCGCCTTCGATTGCTCCCCGGCGACCTTCGCGATGAAGGCCCGGATGTCGTCGGCCGTCCACTGCACGAGGTCCTCACCGCGGCCGGTCTTCATCGCCCAGGCGGCCAGGACCCGCAGCTCGGACACCATGCCGGTCAGTGTGGTGGGGCTGGAAGGGGTCGTGGTCCAGGCCGATGCTGGCGGCTTCCAGAGCCGGGTGGCGAGGGTTGAGCACTGCCGTGCAGACCTCCCGGGCCCGCAGGTTCCAGACCGGCGACAGGCTGGAGAATGTAACGGCCCAGGTGTGAGGCGGGACGTCGACGGGGCGACGGACCGCAGTGAAGGGCCACTTCGCGGTGTTGCCGAAGGGGGGTGAGCCGACCATCGCCTTGGCGGCTTCGCTCGGCAGCCGCCGTGAGACCGTATGGACGGAGGCGACCCACTCGGCCAGCACAGCGGGCGGCGCCGCCTCGCTCCCGTCGGCGGGCTCGGGCAGGCACTACAGCCGAGCCTCGTGGGTGCGGCGGACGAGGCCAGCGCAGGCACCCCGCGCGACACCCACAGCGTGGCGGTAACTACGGACGCCGATGCGGCGGGCCTCCTTGCGCCCGTTCAACTCATCAATGACCTCCGGTTCACGGCCGGTGTGGTGGGCCCAACCCTCGCACCGTCCGGTACGGGGGTTGGGCCGTCCGCCGTCCGCGGCTACCGGAACCAGCCGGTCCAGCCTCCGCCGACATCGCGGTTGTTGAACCAATGCCTATCGTCCGTGCCCATCACCTCCAGTTGGATGAAGCCGCCGTTGTAGGCGTTGACCCAGGGGTCGCCCTTCACCCTGCCTCCGAGGGAGACGATCGAGCTCCTGGTTCCGTTCGGAGCCAGCCACATGGTCCACACCGCATAGTCCGCGCCGACGAAGAACATCTGTTCCGTTCCGTCGTCGAACTTGTAGATGGGCGTCCGCTGAGAGAACTTCCCGCCGCAGAGGTACTGTCCGGGCCAGCCGTTCTCAAGGGTCTCTACCGAGACCGACGCCTTCCGACACTGTTGCGGCGAGATGTATTCCACACTGGCAGCGTTGGCCGTACCGGCCGTAGCGACGACGGTCCCCGCCAAGGTGGCGGCGATCACGGCGCCCGACGCGGCGGCCCTCCTTAGCCTGTTCATCCTCACGACTGACCTCCGGATCCCGGACGATCCCGTGCGCCGGACGGCACACGGAGCAGGCCCGTCGGTCGGGACGCCCACCCACAACGCCATCCCGGTCTCCTTCCCGGCGCCGAGCCCTCCGGCACAGCGTGGCCCGCGACTTGACCACTTGTCAGCGGTGACCGCCGGGTAAGGGCCGCACGGTCAGACCTGGGTGCCCGAGCGGCCGCCCGCAACTCTGCCCGCGCCCACCGCAACCCGAGGAGGGGTCCAGGCGTGTCCTCCCCGCACCTGCGGGGGTCAGCCGGTCGGATCGGCCGGTCTTGTGCTTCGCGTCGGGTCCTCCCCGCACCTACGGGGGTGATCCCGTCGTGGGCACCGGCTCGATTCCATCCGCGGTTGCTCCCCGCGCCAGCTGGCCGACCACCAAACCGACCCGCCACGTCGGCCACGTCTGCCTCGATGAACGCTGCTCCCTGACACCTCAATAGGCCAGCTCGAACGTGTTCCTCGAAGACTGGTCAAGAAATGGCAAAGCGCTGAGAACGCCGCAGGACGCGAAGGTTCTCCCCGCAGGCGCGGGGTCAGCCGACCCACAATCGCGTAGTGGCCGGCGTTCAGGGGTTGTCCCCGCAGGCGCGGGGGTCAGCCGTGAGCGAGGACTACCGAGCCCTGGCCCAGCACGTCCTCCCCGCGCCTGTGGGGGTGATCCCCGGTCAGCGAGCGGTGCTGACCTGCGGATTCTCGCGATCCGCCGTGCATCCTCCAAGATCCACGAGATTCCGCCACGGATCGCGATACCCTACGGACACTGCAGGGTCGCGCGGCTCGTGGCGGACGCTGCTTGCTTCTCTGGTCTGCGGTTTCTATCGCAGTCTCACGACGTGTCGAACGCTGAGGTCTCAACCCGGTGTCGGATTCCTTA
>NZ_JAQYWW010001055.1:0-205 GCF_036322525.1 Streptomyces sp. BE20
CCGTCGGTGAGCACCAGCAGGCCCTTCACGGGCTTCCGGCCGAGATCTAGGAAGTACACAAGTAAAAAGACCACTCACATAGTGAAAACACAATAGACGTCTTCTAGTTGGGCAGTCGCGTCGGGGTGGTCGTGCTGCGGGGGGTGGTGTGGGGGGGGGAGGGGGGGGGCCTGGGGGGGGGGTGGGGGGGGGGGCGGGGGGGGGG
>NZ_JAQYWW010001056.1:0-5721 GCF_036322525.1 Streptomyces sp. BE20
ACTCCGTCGTCCTGTTCGCCGACCGCGCGGCCGCCGCCGCCCCAGGCTTCACCCTCACACCCCACAACGCACAGGCCGTGGCCGACCTGTGCCGCCACCTCGACGGCCTGCCCCTGGCCATCGAACTCGCCGCCGTCCGCGTCCGCGCCCTGTCCGTCGAAGAACTCCTCCAACGCCAGAACGAGCACTACGAACTCCTCACCCGCCGCCAACGCCACGGCACCGCCCGTCACCACTCGCTGCGCGCCACGGTCGACTGGAGCTACCAACTCTGCTCACCCCAGGAACGGCTCCTGTGGGCCCGCCTGTCGGTCTTCGCCGGCGGCTGCGACCTCGCCGCCGCTCAGAGTGTCTGCACCGACCACGGCCTCACCCGCGAGGACGTCCTCGACACCGTCACCGCCCTGGTCGACAAATCCGTCCTCACCCGCGAGGACCACCACGGACACACCCGCTACCGCATGCTCGAAACCCTGCGCCAGTACGGTCACGAACACCTACGCCGCACCGGCGAGGAGGACGAGCTGCGCCGCCGGCACCGCGACCACTACCTGCGACTGGCCGAACACGTCGAGGAGCACTGGTTCGGCCCCGGCCAGGTCGACCTGTTCACCGTCACCCGCGCCGAGCACGCCAACCTGCGCGCCGCCCTGGAGTACAGCCTCACCCAACCCGGCCAGGTGCCTAACGCCCTGCACATGGCCGCCGCCCTGTGGCCGTACTGGTCCGTGACCGGCCTGCGCCGGGAGGGCATGCTGTGGCTCGACCGGGCGCTGGCCGCCGGCCCGGAACCCGGCCCGCAGCGGGCCGACGCCCTCTGGACCGCCGGCGCGCTCAAGATGCCCTCCGGGGACTCGGGCGGGCTCGCCGAGGCCATCGCCATGCTGGAGGAGTCCCGCCGGCTGGCCGCCGACCTGAACGACCAGGCCCGCCTCGCCCACGCCACCTGCCTGTCGGGATACACGCAACTCCTCGGAGACGATCCGGCCCAGGGGCTTCTCCTCCTCCACGAGGGCATCGAGCTCGAACGCGCCCTCGGCGACGCCAACCCGCACCTGCGCCACGCCCAGATGCTGCTCACCGTCGCGGCTGCCCTGGGGAACGTCGGTGACGTGGTCAGCACCGTCGGCGTAGAGTGCCTCGACGCCTGCCGCGAGCACGGGGATCACTGGATCCAGTCGTGGACGCTCTACGCCATGGGGTTGTTCGCCGCCGCGCACCAGGGTCCGGGCGGGGACGCGGAAACCCACCTCAGGGAAGCCGTCCGGCTCAAGTACCCGTTCCGCGACCTGCTGGGCCTCGGCTGCACGACGGACGCCCTCGCGTGGTGCGCGGTGAAGTCGGGCGACCACGAACGCGGCGCGCGCCTGTTCGGAGCCGGCAACGCCTTCCTGAGACCGCTCGGGCTCACCATCGACAGCCTGATCGACTACGAGAACATCGTCACGAGCAGCCAGTCGGCCGACGGCCGCGACCGGGGTGACCTGCACCGGGCCGCGAAGCACGCCCTGGGCGAGCCGGCCTTCACCCGCGCCTACCGGAGCGGGCTCGAACTCACCCCGGACGAGGCCGTCGCCTACGCCCTCGCCGAGCCGCAGGCCCCACTGCCGACCACCGCCGTGCCGGACCGGCCGGCCTCACGGCTCACCCGGCGGGAGACGCAGGTCGCGGGCCTGCTGGCCGAGGGACTGTCCAACCAAGCGATCGCCGACCGGCTGGTGATCTCCCAGCGCACCGCCGAAACCCACGTCTCCAACATCCTCACCAAACTCGGCTGCACCTCCCGCACCCAGGCCGCCGTCCTGATCGCCGAACAGCACCTCGCCGACGACGCCCATCGCACCGCACGGCCCGCGGGACCGGGCCAGGACCACCCGCCGCACGCGTAGCACCGGCCCGCCGCGGGCGGTACAAACCGGCTTCCGGGGGATCGGCCCGTGATCCTGGCGGCCCGTGCGCTGATGCGGCTCGTAGCCGGTCGCCACCGGTGCCCCGCGACCCGGATCATGGCGGACCAGCTCCGGCAGATGCACATCTAGGCGACGGCGGCTGCCGTGGGAGAGCCCTTGCCACCGGGTAGCTCGATCACGCGGCAACCGAGTTGCCTCAGCCGCCGTGTGACGGCCTCGGCCTCGCTGTCGTCCAGCGCGAACACGAACGGCCCGGGAATCAGCACCCGGTCGATCCAGCCCTGCTCGATGTCCCGCACGAGACACTCCAGCCGGGGCAGCCGGCCGCCGGACCGACGTCCGTTGTCCAGGTACTCGAACGGCGCGGGCAGGCCGTGCCGCTGTGCGAGGCGTTCCAGCGCATCGCGCTGGCACTCCATCCCGGTGGGGTCGAACGGGTAGCACCGGAGGTAAAGCGCGGTCCGCAGGGGACGGACGTTTCGTGGTTGGCGCATCAGCATGTCGATCACCTGCCAGTGGGATCCGGTCGCGGCGCAGGCTTGCCCTTCCACGGTCCGCCCCCCGACAGCCAGGCCGCATCGGGGAATCTACGTAGGCGACTACCGAGTTCCCGGCGCCGCAGTTCACCGAGTGACGAGTCCGGCCGGCTCCGACGAGTGCCGGTGACCAGAGCGACGATGAGCCGACACAACGGGGTGCCCGGCCTGGTCGGGCAGGCCGCCACGGCAGGTCGCCGGGAACGGCCTGCGCAACGCCCGCGAGGCCGTAGGCAGGCAGGTTCCGGGCGACTCGGTGCCCACCGGGGCGTGCAGGGGGACCGGGCGTTGTCGGCGTCGGTGTCGGGAGGCGCCAGCCTCTCCGCCGACCGGTAGACCGTTCGGCGAACCACTGGTCGCACGGTTCGGCCGTTTGGCGCACATCGTTGTCGGTGCCTTGCGGTGAATGGCTCCGCGGGCTGGGATACGCCGCAGGAACAGTCCTGTCGCTGGGATCGGGCGCCGTTGATGACCACGGTGACCATCAGCGGGCAGGCCGTGGCGGTCCCGATGCGCGCCGACGGTCCGGCCCTGTCGGCCTGTTCCCCCACCGCACCTCGCTGACCCCAGGAGGGCGTGGAGACCCCTTCGCCCGCAGGTCGGCCAGCCCCCGACCGCCTGGAAACACCTCGAACGGACCGGGAAGTTCCGATCGAGGCGTGAACGCGAGAACTCCGCCCGCACGATGCGTGCCGACCGGGAGAACGAGCCACCGCCGTCCCGATCCCCGAGCCAAGGAGCCACCCCTGATGTTCAACAGACCCTCTGCCCGGCCACCGGCCGACGGCCAGGACCCGTCGTCGCTCGGCAACACCCCCCGCCAGCACTCCGCCGCGGCAGGACGCCGCACGCGCCCCCACGCCCGCCTCGCCGGTTCGTTGGCGACCGCCGTCACCCTGCTGGTGGGCTCCGTCGCCCTGAACCCCACGCCGTCCAACGCATCGACCCCGCCGGCGGGGGACCCCACCCGGGCTCCGTATGACCTCACGGTCGACGCCCCCGTGCTGATCGTGCTCGGTCAGAGCAACGCGGTCGGGTTCGGGGCGTACATGAACGACGCCGCCGATCGGGCCCAGTGCGGGTCCTTCAGCCACGTCAAGGGGCTCAACCGGCAACCGAACCTCGCGGTCGGGGCGACGGCGGCGACATGGTCGCCGTACACCTGCCGTGGCACCAACCTCGGTTACGAGTTCAACAACGGCTACAGCTACAACGTCGCGTCGGTGACCGCGCTGCGGTGGGAGCGCGCCGTCAACGCCGGCGCCGCCCTCCCCGACCTGAACGTGATCCACGTGGCCTGGCAGGGCCAGGGCACGCAGGAGACGGACGGGACAAGCAACCGGTGGTGGCCCGACCGCGACCCGACCCAGGCCGACAGCCTGCACCAGCTCACCCTGAACACCATCGGCAACGCCCTGCGAGCGCTGCAGGAAGCCGGCAAGCGACCGCGCGTCATCGGCATGCACTGGAACCAGTGGGAGGCCGAGGCGGCAGCGAAATCAACGGTCAGCGCCGACCACGTCCAGCAGGCGTTCCTCAACGTCCTGGAACCGCTGCGCACGATCACCGGTACCACCGGATACCCGGTCTTCCTCTACCGTCCGCGCACCACGGTCTACCAGCAGGTCCCCACGCAGCACGTCGTGGAGGCGCTGACGGGCCTCGCCGCCCGGCCCGCGCCCAACCCCTACACGCTGATCGACCCGGCCGACGCCACCTCCCCGACGGGTACACCGCTCTTCCAGTCCTCCGCGGCGCCCACCTACGGGATCTTCAACAGCGACGGTCTGCACTACACCCGGGCCGCCCAGGAGTGGTTCGCCGACCGGCAGTGGAAGACCGTCTTCACCGACGGCCTCTACGGCGCACCCGTCACCGCCACCGTGAACGCGGCCCAGGGCAGGCCGGCCAGCCAGTCCTCCACCTGGGCAGGCGTGTCCGCGGCCCGGGCGGTGGACGGCAACATTGACGGCACCTGGCCGGGCGGGAGCGTCAGCCGTACCAGCACCGAGCCCCAGGCATGGTGGCAGGCCGACCTCGGCGCGACACGCACGATCCGCGACGTGCGGCTGCTGCGGCGCACGGACTGCTGCGACGCCCAGATCACCGACTTCTCCCTCGTCGTGTCGGCCACCGACCTCACCGGCCGCAGCTGGGCGGACATCGCGGCCGACCCCGCGGTGAAGCGCATCCGGATCAAGGGCACCGCACCCAAGCAGCAACTCACCATCCCCGTCGGCTCCGACGGACGCTTCGTGCGCGTCCAGCTCACCGGCACCGACTTCCTCTCCCTCGCCGAAGTCAAGGTCGACACATCCACCAACTGATCCACACCAACCGGGTGTCCGTTCCGGCGACCCCGCCGGAACGGACACCCGAACGACAACCCCGGCTCCCACGCCCCGAGGGAAGGCAGCGTCCGGTTCGGTGCACCGCATACCGGTGCACGGACAGCCCAGGCATCGAGACGACCGGCCCGCCGCGAGTGGTTCATCGTTCGAAGGCCCCGCCGTTCGGCGAAGGGGACTTGGCCGGGGGAGAGGACCCTTCACTGCCCGGTACCTGCTGGGGGTTCCGGTCGGCTGCCGCCTACTGGTCCCGGCCAACGGGGGTGGCATGTCGTGGTGGCATCAGGATCCGTGTGCACCCGGCTGCGGTGAGGACTCGCACCGACAGACGGACACGGTCGTCGTCGCCGGAGAAGACCCAGGTCCCCGGTATCAGCAGAATCCGGTGCGTGCCGTCGATCATGGCGAGGACGAGTTCCTCGAATCGGGGTCGGGCGTGATGGACCCAGGAGGACGGGTGTGCGTGGTCGAGGTAGAACACCGGGGCGGGCAGGCCCAGGCGCGTGGCGAAGCTCGTCAGTGCCTCGCGGTCCCTCTCCGCCGTCGGATTCTGCGGGGGACTGCACAGATAGGCGGCGGGCCGAAGCGCGGGGGAGGTGTCGGGTGCGCGCATGTACGGACTCCACTGATCGAGGAGGTGCCCGGTACCAGGGACGGCCCGGGCTGTGCGGGCGGGAGGCTTGTCGGTCGGCCGAGGGGCGCTACGAGCGCTCGGCGAGGCGGCACACACAGGACCCCTCGGCGAATGAGGTTGCGGAGTCCTCCCGCCCGCCCCGAACGCCGGTCTACAGGTACTGCCCGGTGTTGGCGACAGTGTCGATCGAGCGGCCGGACTCGGCACCCTGCTTCCCGGTGACCAGGGTCCGGATGAAGACGATCCGCTCGCCCTTCTTGCCGGAGATCCGGGCCCAGTCGTCCGGGTTGGTG
>NZ_JAQYWW010001057.1:0-305 GCF_036322525.1 Streptomyces sp. BE20
GAGATGCCCTCCGGCCGGTCCGTCGCCGGCCCGCCCGCCGAGCCCGCCACCGACGCCACCGCCCCGGCCGAGGCCACGGTGCCCGCCGAGACCACGGAGCCCGTCGACCCCGCCGACACCCCGGACCCCGGCGACCCGGCCCAGGCCACCGACCCCGCCGCAGCCGCGGAGGCCCCGGTGCCCGCCGAGGTCCTCGCGGAGGCCGCCGCACCCGCCGAGCCGGCCGCACCCGCCGAGCCGCGCGGCCCGGCGGCCCCCGGCTACGACGAGGCCGGTCGCGAGGCCGTCCACCAGGTGATCCGCGA
>NZ_JAQYWW010001058.1:0-311 GCF_036322525.1 Streptomyces sp. BE20
AACAGCGTGTAGGAGGAGATCCCGTACACCATCTCGCGGCGCCGGCGCCGCTCCTCACCGCGCTCCCAGGAATAGGCCACCTCACCGGACCGACCCTCACGGCGACTCCGAAGACGCAGAAACATAACCAGCGTGAGCACGGACACAAGGACCGCACCCACGGCCACTGTCCAGGAAAGCTGTATCGGGGACAGGTTCAAAACGGATCGGCCACGATGTGGGAATTGAAGGACACGTCTGATCATCCGAAAAGCGTGGGACCCTAAGGCAGGAGACCGAACAGCGCCGATCTGTCGGTGAGTTCAGGGTTC
>NZ_JAQYWW010001059.1:0-354 GCF_036322525.1 Streptomyces sp. BE20
CCCCCCCCCCCCCCCCCCCCCCCCCCCCCCCCCCCCCCCCCCCCCCCGTGTACTGACCCGCCGACCCCCGAGATCTACACTGCCCGGCACCCTCATTCCCTCCTCGACGCTCTGCCGAGCCGGCAGGGGGTGGCGGTGGTGCGCTCGGCGGAGGTCCGGGGACCCCACGGCTGAACAGCACTCAGTAAGTGCAAGCCCGGAGTGCGGGCTGAGGCGGTGGCGGCGGCCGGGGACGCGCGGGGGCCGGGCGTGCGGGGGCGCCGGGTGCGGGGCGGACTCCCCCGTCGGCGGAATCGTCATGTGACGGTCCATCATGTCCACGTCGGGGCAAGGGGGTCAAGACTCCTCCGTGTC
>NZ_JAQYWW010001060.1:0-185476 GCF_036322525.1 Streptomyces sp. BE20
GGGTTGATAGGCCGGATATGGAAGCCCTGTGAGGGGTGGAGTTGACCGGTACTAATAGGCCGAGGGCTTGTCCTCAGTTGCTCGCGTCCACTGTGTTGTTCTGAAACAACGACCCCCACACGTCTGGTCACGGTGTGGGTGAGGTTGACA
Source organism: Streptomyces sp. BE20 (assembly GCF_036322525.1). Classification (NCBI taxonomy): domain Bacteria; kingdom Bacillati; phylum Actinomycetota; class Actinomycetes; order Kitasatosporales; family Streptomycetaceae; genus Streptomyces; species Streptomyces sp. BE20. The sequence continues at coordinate 151 of NZ_JAQYWW010001060.1, forward strand.
GTTTCATAGTGTTTCGGTGGTCATAGCGTGAGGGAAACGCCCGGTTACATTCCGAACCCGGAAGCTAAGCCTCACAGCGCCGATGGTACTGCAGGGGGGACCCTGTGGGAGAGTAGGACGCCGCCGAACAATCATTCCAAAAAGACCCCCTCCCGTTCGGGAGGGGGTCTTTTTGCGTTAACGTCTCTCCACCACGTCCAAGCCCGGTGGAGAGGCACGAGCCCTTGCAGAACCTGACCCTTACCTGGGAGTCCGCCGGGGGCGCCGCGGTCGCACTCTACGGTGGCTCGTACGCGGCCGCCCGGGTCCGGCGGGGGGCCGTCTCGGCGGTCCTGCGGGAGGCCGGCACCCTGCTCGCACTGTTCGCGCTCTGGCAGCTGGTCGGGAGCCTCTCGCTGATGAGCACCGAACACGCGCTGGACCGGGCGAGCTGGATCCACCGGACGGAGCTGGCACTCGGGCTGCCGGACGAAGCGGCCTGGCAGGAGGCGGTGACGCCGTACCCGGTGCTGGTGAGGCTGGCCAACTACTACTACGCGGCGATGCACTTCACGGTGATGATCGCGGTGCTGGTCTGGGTGTTCCTGCGGCACCGCGAGCGGTACGCGTGGGTGCGGACCACCGTGGTGGTCACGACGGCGGTCTGCCTGGCCGTGCAGTTCATCCCGGTGGCCCCGCCCCGGATGCTGCCGCAGGAGGGTTTCGTGGACGTCGCGGCGGAGTACGGGCAGTCGGTGTACGGGGGAGCGGTCGCCGGGGTGGTCAAGGCGGCGCAGCTGTCGGCGATGCCGTCGGTGCACGTGGCCTGGTGCGTGCTGGTGGCGGTCGCCGTGATCAAGGTGTCGCCCAGCCCGCTGCGCTGGCTGATGCTGCTGCACCCGGTCCTGACGGTGACGGTCGTGGTCGTCACGGCCAACCACTTCTGGGCGGACGGCCTGGTGGCGGTGGCGATCCTGCTGCTGGCGTACGCGGCCCAGGCCGGTGTCGCCCGTCGGCGGGCCCGGCGCGAGGCTGCGGTGCGGTCCGCGGCCGAGCCGGAGCGGGTGTCCGCGGGCGGTTGAGCCGTCACCGGACAGCAGCGTCGCCCCGGCAGCAGCGTCGCCCCGGCGGCGGTGGCGGCCGGGGCGACGGCGGGGCGAGGGTGAAGCGTGATGTGCCGGTGGGCCGGGCCCCGTGGGGGGTGGGTCCGGACCACCGGCACCCCTGCCGTTACTTGACGGGCAGGGCGTCCCGGCCCCACGCGCTGTTGGTCAGCGACGCGGTGGCCCAGTACCAGGCCGTCAGCCCGGAGGCTGCTGCGACCCAGCCGGCGGCCTTGGCGAGGCCCCCGGAGGTGTTGAAGACGGCGAGTGCGGAGAGCAGCAGCGAGACCGTCAGCAGGCCGTAGACGGCCCGGCTGAACAGTCCTGCGTTCCAACTGGCCGCGGTGAGGGTGAGCGCGAGCAGGGCCCACAGGAGCAGGAACAGGCCGGCCGCGTTCTTGTGGGCGCCGGAGGCCGTGGACCAGGTGGCCCAGAAGGCGCCGAGGCTGGTGAAGGCGGTGCCGGTGAAGCCCTCGCCGCCGCGGAACTGCCAGAGACCGGCGATGAAGAGGGTGAGACCGCCGACGACGTGGGCGAGACGGGCCGAGTCCCCTACGGCGGTGCCACTGAAGATGCCGGTGGAGAGGAGGCCGTAGGCGAGGAGAGTCAGGCCGAGTGCGAGGTAACCGAGGTTACCCGCGTCGGCGCCGGTTGAGCGGGCGTTCAGTGCCCCGGTAGCTTCGTTGCTCACCGGAGGCTCCTTTCACTCTGGGCGCGCGCAGGGCGCAGTGAACTCGGGTGAGTTTCGATGAGGTGGATGCGCGCGATCGCGCCGAGGGCGCACGGCTGGAGCGTGCGACGGCTGCGATCAGAATGCTGGGCCAGCGGAGAACCGCTGGTCACGTCCCCGCCGGGGGATTCCCCGGTGAGATCGGTGTACCCAGGGTGAGCGGGCTTGTACCCTTGTGAATCGCACAATTTGTGACGCCGTCAGCCAGGGATCGTTCACGGTCCGACAGGACCCGAACCCGAGCCCGGAGTCGAACGGCCCGAACCCGCGTCGACCCGAACCCGGTCCGGACCCGAGCCCGGGTAGGGCTCAGGCGGTGCGCTGGGTGGGGACCCGCAGGGTGAGGATCGCCATGTCGTCGGACGGCGGCTCGGGGGCGAACCGCTCGACCGCCCGCTGCACCCGCATCGCGACCGCGCCCGCGGTCAGCCCGGTGCAGCCGGTGAGCACCTCGGCGAGGCCGTCGTCGCCCAGCATCCGCCGGCCCTCACGGCGTTCGGTGACCCCGTCGGTGACACACAGCAGGACCTCGCCGGGCAGGAGCACCAGGCGCTCGGCGGTGAGTTCGAGGTCCTCCATGACGCCGAGCAGCGGCTGCGGGGTCGCGGCGCGGTCGACCTGGCCGTCGGTGCGCAGGCGGAGCGGCAGCGGGTGGCCGGCGCAGACCAGGGAGAGCTCGGTGCTGCCGTCCGGAAGGGGCGTCAGCTCGCCGTACAGCAGGGTGAGGAAGCGGCTGCGCGAACCCTCGTCCAGGATGGCGGTGTTGAGCCGGCTGAGGACCTGCGGGGCGTCCAGGCCCTCGCGGGCGAGCAGGCGCAGCGAGTGCCGGGCGAGGCCGGTGACGGAGGCTGCCTCCGGGCCGGTGCCGCAGACGTCGCCGATGGCGAAGCCGTAGGTGCCCTCGCGGATCGGGAAGAGGTCGTAGAAGTCGCCGCCGACCTCGTTGCCCTCGCCGGCCGCCTGGTAGTAGACGTCCACCTCGACGCCCGGGATCTCCGGCAGGTCCGGTGGCAGCAGGCTGCGCTGGAGGGCCTGGCTGGTGGCGGTGCGCTCGGAGTAGAGGCGGGAGTTGTCGAGGGCGAGGGCGGCCCGGCGGGAGAGGTCCTCGGCGAGTTCGAGGACCTCCTGGCGGAACCGGACACCGGTCGGGGTGCCGAGGACGAACAGGCCGATCACGCGGTTGCGGGCGGTCAGCGGCAGGACGACCGTCTCGCCCAGGAGCCCGGACAGGTCGGGGCTGTCGGCGAGTCCGTTGCCGCGCGCGGTGTCGGTCGGCGCGGTCCAGAAGCGGGCTCCGTGGGTGGGGCCGGCGTCGGGCGCGGGGGTCTTGTCGAGCAGGGCGCGCAGCGGGTCGATGCGGTCCTCGTCCTCGTGCAGGACGAAGGCGAGCGAGGCCGAGGCGCCGTGGTCGCCGTTGGTATAGACGGCGCACCAGGAGGAGAGGGTGGGGACGGCCATCTGCGCCATCAGGGCGAGGGTCTGCTCGTGTTCCAGGGTGCCGGCCAGCAGGTCGGAGGCTTCGACGAGGAAGGAGAGCGAGCCGCGGCGCAGCCGTTCGAGTTCGGTGAGCCGGGTGGACTCGACGGCCAGGGCGAGCCGGTCGGCGGCGAACTGCAGGCGGAGCGCGTCCTCGTTGTCGTACCGGCCGGGTGCGGCGGTGGCGATGCCGAGCGAGCCGATGAGCCGGCCCTCGACCTTGAGCGGGACGGTGAGCAGGGAGCGCATGCCGCTGCCGCCGAGGACGGGCAGGCCGGTGGGCCGGGAGGCGAGGTCCTCGTGGACGGAGGGGAGGCGGGGCGAGTCGTAGCGGTTGCCGGTGTCGACCGGGAACCGGCTGTGCCGGCGGTGGCCGGAGGTGAGTCCGGTGGCGGCGCGGACCTCGAACTCGGTCTCGTCGTCGGTGGTGAGCAGCAGGTAGGCCGCGTCGGCGTCGAGCAGGTCGCGGGCGCGTTCGACGGTGTGCTGGAGCATGGTGTCGAGGTCCTCGCCGGAGCCGAGGCCGGCCAGCAGGTCGAGGCGGGCGGCGGTCTCGGGCTTCTCGCCGGGCAGGGCCCGGGCGGGGGAGCGCAGGACGGCGCGGTCGTCGTCGAGGACGAGCAGGCAGAGCGCGGAGGGTGTGCCGTCGGTGTCGCGGAGGCGGACCTGGACGCCGTAGACGTCGACGGTGGAGCCGTCGGCGCGGCGCAGGGCGTAGCCGCCCTCCCACCGGGCGAGGCGGAGGGTGGCGGCGAGGCCGAGCCCGGGGGTCTGGGGCCAGACGGCGAGGTCGGCCCAGGGACGGCCGAGCACGGTGTCGGCGGGGTGCTGGAAGAGCACCTCGGCGTCGGGGTTCCAGGCGAGGACACGGCCGTCGTCGTCGAGCTGGACCACGGCGACGTGGACCGGGCCGCTGCTGCTGGGCAGTTCGCTGCCGGGGGTGGCGGGGACGGCGTAGCGGGTGCCGGCGACGTGGGCGGGAAGGGCGAGGCGGAACCAGACGGTCTTGCGGCCGGCGCCGTACTCGACGCCCCAGCGTTCGGCGAGGGCGGCGCACATCAGCAGGCCGCGGCCGCCCTCGCCGTCGGGGTCGGCGTAGTGGTCGGAGGCGGTGGCCGGGACGTCGGCGAACGTGGGCAGGCCGCGTTCGGGGTGGTGGTCGGTGACCTCGATCCGGACGGTGTCCGCCTCACGCAGGCAACAGACCTCGGCGGCGGTGCCGGCGTGGACGACGGCGTTGGTGACGAGTTCGCTGACCAGCACCACGGCGTCGTCGACGACCTCGGGCAGGCCCCAGCCCAACAGGGCGTCGCGGACGAACGAGCGGGCGGCGGAGGCCGACCGACCCACCGGTTCGAAGGTGGCGGCTGCGCGCGCGGTGACCACGTTGCCACGTCTCCTCTGCTCTGGCCCTGGCTGTCCGGTGTGCGGCGCCGGCTCGCGGTGTGCGCCGACGGGGTGGGCGGCGGCTCGGGGCGGGGCGCGGCCCGGTGCAGCGCTCCACCCTACTTTCCGCTGGGTTCCCCGTGGGGGCGGGGCGTCGAAACAGGCACCGGAGGGTGATTCTGACCACCTGTTTCGGCCGGGGCGGTACCAACCGAGCGCAACCGGCCTTATACCCGGCGCGAGTACTGCCAGACTGGGGGGTCCGCGGTGTCCGGTCCGAGCAGTACGGTCGTTGCGGGTTCCGGTGGTCCGCGTGCGGGTCACCGGGACGTCACCGGGACGGTACCCGGTGCCGGGCCCGTCCGGGGCGCGGTCGCGCGGTGCCGGACAGTTCACCATTTGGGAGGGGCCCGTTGAGTTCGGCCACCAAGGACGCAACCGGTACGACGCCGCCCGCCCAGCGTGGCGGACGCTCCGGGGCCGCGCCGCGGAGCGCGGCCGGCCGGCGTGCCAATCACAGCCGCGGTGCCGAGCCGGCCGAGCTGCGCAAGCTCCTGTCGGCGCTGACGGCGATGCGCGACGGCAACTTCCGGCGCCGGCTGACGGTGCCGGGGGACGGTCCGCTGGCGGAGATCGCCGCGGTGTTCAACGAGGTCGCCGAGCGGAACCAGCACCTGACGGGTGAACTCGCGCGGGTGCGGCGTGCGGTGGGCCGGGAGGGCCGGCTGAACGAGCGGCTGGAGACCGGTGCGGGCGAGGGCGCCTGGATGGCGGCGGTCGACAACTGCAACGCGCTGATCGACGACCTGGCGCGGCCGATGGCCGAGGTGGGCCGGGTGCTGGCGTCGATCGCCGAGGGCGACCTGGACCAGAAGATGGAGCTGCGCTCGCTGCACAGCAACGGGGTGAGTCACCCGCTGCGCGGTGAGTACCTGAAGATCGGGCGGACGGTCAACGGGCTGGTGGACCAGCTGTCGGAGTTCACCGACGAGGTGACCCGGGTGGCCCGGGAGGTCGGTACCGAGGGCAAGCTCGGCGGCCAGGCCAAGGTGCGCAGCGTGTCCGGCAGCTGGAAGGACCTCGCGGACTCGGTCAACACCATGGCCGGCCGGCTGACCGCGCAGGTGCGGAACATCGCGCAGGTGACCACGGCGGTGGCCAAGGGCGACCTCTCCCGCAAGGTGACGGTCGAGGTGGCCGGCGAGATGCTGGAGCTGAAGAACACCGTCAACACGATGGTGGACCAGCTGAACGGCTTCGCGGCGCAGGTCACCGGGGTGGCCCGGGACGTGGGGACGGAGGGCCGGCTCGGGGGCCAGGCGCAGGTGCCGGGCGTCGCCGGGGTCTGGCGCGACCTCACCGACTCGGTGAACTTCATGGCCGACAATCTGACCGGCCAGGTCCGCAGCATCGCGCAGGTGACGACGGCGGTGGCGCGCGGCGACCTCTCGCAGAAGATCGAGGTGGACGCGCGCGGCGAGATGCTGGAGCTCAAGAGCACCATCAACACGATGGTGGACCAGCTCTCCGGCTTCGCCGAGCAGGTGACCCGGGTGGCCCGTCAGGTGGGCACCGAGGGTCGGCTCGGGGGTCAGGCGCAGGTACCCGGCGCGGCCGGGGTCTGGCGGGACCTGACCGACAACGTCAACTTCATGGCGAACAACCTCACCGATCAGGTGCGGAACATCGCGCAGGTGACCACTGCGGTCGCCCGGGGCGACCTGTCGCAGAAGATCCAGGTGGACGCACAGGGCGAGATCCTGGAGCTGAAGAACACCATCAACACGATGGTGGACCAGCTGAGCGCCTTCGCCGACGAGGTGACGCGGGTCGCCCGGGACGTCGGCACCGAGGGCATCCTCGGCGGCCAGGCGAGCGTGCCCGGGGTGTCCGGCACCTGGAAGGACCTGACCAACAGCGTCAACCTGATGGCCAACAACCTGACCAGCCAGGTCCGCAACATCGCCGAGGTGACCACGGCGGTGGCGCTCGGGGACGTCTCGAAGAAGATCACCGTCGATGCGCGCGGGGAGATCCTGGAGCTGGTCACCACCGTGAACACCATGGTGGACCAGCTGTCGGCGTTCGCCGACGAGGTCACCCGGGTGGCGCGCGAGGTGGGTACGGAGGGGATCCTGGGCGGCCAGGCCCGGGTGCGCGGGGTGTCGGGCATCTGGAAGGACCTGACCGACAACGTGAACTTCATGGCGTCGAACCTGACGGGCCAGGTGCGGAACATCGCCGAGGTGGCGTCCGCCGTGGCCCGCGGTGACCTCTCCAAGAAGATCACCATCGAGGCCCAGGGCGAGGTCGCGGCGCTGGCCGGGACGCTCAACACGATGGTCGACCAGCTGTCCGCGTTCGCGGTCGAGGTGACCAGGGTGGCGCGCGAGGTGGGCACCGACGGCACCCTGGGCGGTCAGGCGAGCGTGCCGGGGGTGGCCGGGATCTGGAAGGACCTGACCGACAACGTCAACCTGATGGCCAACAACCTGACGGGCCAGGTGCGGAACATCGCGCTGGTGATCACGGCGGTGGCCCGCGGCGACCTGTCGCAGAAGATCGACGTCGACGCGCGGGGCGAGTTCCTGGAGCTGAAGACCAGCATCAACACCATGGTCGACCAGCTGGGCTCGTTCGCCGACGAGGTCACCCGGGTCGCCCGCGAGGTGGGCACCGACGGGCGGCTCGGCGGCCAGGCCCGCGTGCCGGGCGTGGACGGCACCTGGCAGGACCTGACCGAGTCGGTCAACGAGCTGGCCAACAACCTGACCCGGCAGGTGCGCGCGATCGCGCAGGTCGCCACCGCCGTGACCAGGGGCGACCTGTCGCTGCGGATCGACGTGGACGCGGCCGGGGAGCTCGACGAGCTCAAGGACAACATCAACCAGATGATCGCCAACCTGCGCGAGACCACCCGCACCAACCAGGAGCAGGACTGGCTCAAGACCAACCTGGCCCGGATCTCCGGCCTGTTGCAGGGCCGCCGGGACCTGGAGGCGGTCGCCTCGCTGATCATGACCGAGCTCACCCCGGTGGTCTCGGCCCAGCACGGCGCCTTCTTCCTCGCCCAGCCGGCCGGGCGCACGGCGGAGCTGATCACCGAGGACGACGACGAGAACGACACCGTGCTGCGGCTGATCGGCAGCTACGGCTACCAGCGGCGGGCGATGCCGACCACCTTCCGTCCCGGCGAGTCGCTGATCGGCCAGGCGGCGGTGGAGAAGCGGGCGATCATCCTCAAGGAGGCCCCGCCCGGGTACCTGAAGATCGCCTCGGGCCTCGGCGAGGCCTCGCCGGCCCACATCGTGGTGCTGCCGGTGCTGTTCGAGGGCAGGCTGCTGGGCGTGATCGAACTGGCCACCTTCAGCTCGTTCACCACCGTCGCACTGGACTTCCTCAACCAGATCGCCGACCTGATCGGCGTCACCGTCAACACCATCAGCGTCAACACCAAGACCGAGGGCCTGCTGTTGGAGTCCCAGCGGCTGACCGCCGAACTCTCGATGCGGTCTGCCGAGTTGGAGGCGCGTCAGGAGGAGCTGGAGCGCACCAACGAGGAGTTGCAGGAGAAGGCCGAGCAACTCGCCCAGCAGAACCGGGACATCGAGATCAAGAACAGCGAGATCGAGGAGGCCCGGCAGGTGCTGGAGGAGCGGGCCGAACAGCTCGCGCTGGCCTCCCGGTACAAGAGCGAGTTCCTCGCCAACATGTCGCACGAGCTGCGCACCCCGCTCAACTCGCTGCTGATCCTCGCCAAGCTGCTCTCCGACAACAACGAGGGCAACCTCTCGCCGAAGCAGGTCGAGTTCGCCGACACCATCCACGGCGCCGGGTCGGACCTGCTCCAGCTGATCAACGACATCCTCGACCTCTCCAAGGTCGAGGCCGGGAAGATGGACGTCCGGCCGGCCCGGATCGCGCTGGTCCAGCTGGTCGACTACGTGGAGGCCACCTTCCAGCCGGTCGCGCTGGACAAGAACCTGGAGTTCGGGGTCCGGGTCTCGCCGGCCCTCCCGGTCACTCTGCACACCGACGAGCAGCGGCTCCAGCAGGTGCTGCGCAACCTGATCTCCAACGCGGTGAAGTTCACCGACGCGGGCGCCGTCGACTTCTCGATCACCCCGGCCGGCCCGGACGTCCCGCAGCACGTGCGGGAGCGGCTGCTGGAGGCCGGGGCGATCCAGGGGCCGGACGACCCGCTGATCGCCTTCGCGGTCTCCGACACCGGCATCGGCATCCCGGACAACAAGCTGCGGGAGATCTTCGAGGCGTTCAAGCAGGCCGACGGCACCACCAGTCGCAAGTACGGCGGCACCGGTCTCGGACTGTCGATCAGCCGGGAGATCGCCCGGCTGCTCGGCGGCGAGATCCACGCCGAGAGCGAGCTCGGCAAGGGATCCACCTTCACGCTGTACCTGCCGCTGCGCAGCGAGGCTCCGGAGGCCGTTCCCGGGGCCGGCCAGATGCCGCGTGCCGCGGTGGGGGTGACCCCCGCCGGGACGCCGGTGCCGGTCGGTGAGAACCCGGCCGACCACTGGGCCCAGGAGGTGCGCGAGCTGGCCGAGGTCCGCCGCCGGGGCGCGGTCGAACGCCGCCGCGCCGCGGCCCTGGAGTCGCTGCCCGCCGAGGGCAGGTCCGTCGGCGGCCGTCCGGTCGAGCCCCTTCCGGCGATCCGCCACTCGGCCCGGGTGGACACCCGGTTCGACGGCGAGCAGGTGCTGATCGTGGACGACGACGTCCGCAACGTCTTCGCGCTCACCAGCGTGCTGGAGCAGCACGGGCTGACGGTGCTGTACGCGGAGAACGGCCGCGAGGGCATCGAGATGCTGGAGCAGCACGAGAACGTGGCGCTGGTCCTGATGGACATCATGATGCCGGAGATGGACGGCTACGCGACCACCGAGGCGATCCGCCGGATGCCGCAATTCGCCGGCCTGCCGATCATCGCGCTGACCGCCAAGGCCATGAAGGGCGACAAGGAGAAGTCCCTGGAGGCCGGTGCCACCGATCACATCACCAAGCCGGTGGAGACCGACCACCTGCTCGCGGTGATGCACGAGTGGCTGACCGCCCGGAGGCGGTAGGCGGCATGTCGGGGGCGTGAACTCCGTGATTCGCTCCGGGGTTCACGCCGTGGCGGCGGGCGGTTTGCTGGCGGGGAGGGGCGGGAACCGGGTAGGGTCACCGATCGTTGCGAACAGTGACCGGGCGGCGACTCGCTGGTGAGCGTGCGCCGGTGCACTGTGTGCGTGCCGTTCCGGAACCAGACGCGACGGAGCGATGTGCCGGGCGAGGGGGTGCGGCTAGCATGACCGGGGTAGTGGTGGGCAGTACGCGGGTGCCTTCCCCAGGTAGGCAAGCGACAGGAGGGCGCGTCGTGATGCAGAAGGCGAAGATCCTCCTGGTCGACGACCGACCGGAGAACCTTCTCGCGCTGGAGGCGATCCTCTCGGCGCTGGACCAGACCCTGGTCCGGGCGGCCTCGGGTGAGGAGGCGCTCAAGGCGCTGCTCACCGACGACTTCGCGGTGATCCTGCTGGACGTGCAGATGCCCGGGATGGACGGCTTCGAGACGGCCGCCCACATCAAGCGGCGCGAGCGCACCCGGGACATCCCGATCATCTTCCTGACCGCGATCAACCACGGGCCGCACCACACCTTCCGCGGCTACGCGGCCGGTGCGGTCGACTACATCTCCAAGCCCTTCGACCCGTGGGTGCTGCGCGCCAAGGTCTCGGTCTTCGTCGACCTGTACATGAAGAACTGCCAGCTCAAGGAGCAGGCGGCACTGCTCAGGCTCCAGCTGGAGGCGAGCGGCGCCGAGCCGGCCCTCGGCGGTGCGCTGCTGGGCGAGCTGTCGGCGCGGCTGGCGTCGGTGGAGGAGCAGGCCGAGGCGCTGACCAAGCAGCTGGACGGCACCGAGGACAGCGGGGTGGCGGCCACGGCGGCGCACCTGGAGCGCAAGCTGGCCGGCCTGCGGCGCGCGCTGGACGCCCTGCGCCCCGGCGCCGACTAGGAAGCCCCGGGCGCGGCGTCGAGAGTGCCGCGCCGTTCCTTCTTCCGGGTGAACCGCGACCGGGGTGACGGTGTGTCTGCGACACGTTCCGCCGCCCCGGTACGACGACATGGGCACAGGTCGCGGACCCCGGTAGGCTGCTGACCCATGGCCACACGCACGCCCGGAAGCGCGGCACGCAACCCGAGCCCGGGACCGTCCAAGAAGGCCGCGGCGAAGGCTCCGGCCAAGGCGCCGGTGAAGAAGGCGGCCGCCAAGAAGGCCGCCCCGGCGAAGAGGACGGCGGCCAAGCCGGCCGCCGCGCCGCCCCCCGCACCCAGGCCGATACTCTTCCGCGCCGTGCGCGCCGTCTGGCTCGGCACGGCCCACGGCATCGGCGCGGTCTTCCGCGGGTTCGGCGACGGGGCCAAGAACCTGGACCCGGCCCACCGCAAGGACGGCGTCGGCCTGCTGCTGCTCGCGCTCGCCCTGGTCACGGCGGCCGGGACCTGGTTCAGCCCGCAGGGCTGGCTGGGCGAGGCCGCCACCAACGTGGTCTCCGGCCTGTTCGGCCGGCTCGACGTGCTGGTGCCGTTCCTGCTGGCCGTGGTCGGGGTCAGGCTGATGCGCCACCCGGAGCTGCCGGAGGCCAACGGGCGGATCATGATCGGTCTGACCACCCTGCTGATCGGCGTGCTGGGACTGGTCCACATCGGCTGCGGCGCCCCCATGATGGGCAGCGGGGCGACCAGGATAAGGACGGCCGGCGGGATCGTCGGCTGGGCCGCCTCCACCCCGATGATGGCCGCCGCCGGGCCCGCGCTCGCGGTGCCGCTGCTCCTGCTGCTTGCCTTCTTCGGCCTGCTGGTCACGACCGCCACCCCGGTCAACCGGATCGGTGAGCGGGTGCGCGGCGTCGGCGTCCGGCTGGGCGTGGTCGAGCCCGGTCCCCAGGACGAAGTCTCCGGGGGGCGTACGCCGGAGCGCGAGCACTCCACCGAGCCGCCGGAGGACGCCGACCCGTCGGCGCTGCCCTTCACGGTGGACACCGAGGGTGACGGCGCCGTCGACGAGGTGGGCGCCCGCCGGCGCCGCCGACGGCGAAAGCCGGCCGAGGAACAGGCCGCGGAGCCGGACCCCTTCGCGAAGGAGGCCCTCGACCCGTACGCGACCCGGGACCTCGCCGCCGGGGCCGCCGCCGACCTGGACGGCGCACTGGTCTACGGCGTGCCCGCCTCCTCGGCGGTGGCGGACATGATGCACCAGGTGCAGGACCGCACCGCGCTGCCGGAGGAGCCCGCGGTCCCGGCAGCCCGCACCGGCGGCCTCGCCGCCGCCGAGGAGCACGGCGCGGCGCCGGTCCGGATGGAGCAGCTCCAGCTCTCCGCCGGCCTCACCTACTCGCTCCCCCCGCTCGACCTGTTGGAGCGTGGCGGCCCGGCCAAGGCCCGCAGCGCCCTCAACGACGAAGTGGTCGCCCAGCTCACCGTGGTCTTCGCCGAGTTCAAGGTGGACGCCCGGGTCACCGGCTTCACCCGGGGCCCGACGGTCACCCGCTACGAGGTCGAGCTCGGCCCGGCGGTCAAGGTCGAGCGGATCACCGCGCTCGGCAAGAACATCGCGTACGCGGTGGCCAGCCCGGACGTGCGGATCATCAGCCCGATCCCGGGCAAGTCTGCCGTCGGCATCGAGATCCCGAACCGGGACCGCGAGATGGTCAACCTCGGCGACCTGCTGCGCTCGCGCACCGCCGCCGAGGACACCCACCCGCTGGTCGTCGGCATGGGCAAGGACGTCGAGGGCCACACCGTGACGGCCAACCTCGCCAAGATGCCGCACATCCTGGTGGCCGGTGCGACCGGCGCCGGCAAGTCGTCCTGCATCAACTGCCTGATCACCTCGGTGCTGGCCCGCGCCACCCCGGACGAGGTGCGGATGGTGCTGGTCGACCCCAAGCGGGTCGAGCTCACGGCGTACGAGGGCATCCCGCACCTGATCACGCCCATCATCACCAACCCGAAGAAGGCCGCCGAGGCGCTCCAGTGGGTGGTGCGCGAGATGGACATGCGGTACGACGACCTCGCCGCGTACGGCTTCCGGCACGTGGACGACTTCAACGCGGCGGTCCGGGCCGGCACGGTCACCCCACCGCTCGGCAGCGAGCGCGAGCTGACCCCGTACCCGTACCTGCTGGTGATCGTCGACGAGCTGGCCGACCTGATGATGGTCGCCCCGCGGGACGTCGAGGACTCGGTGGTCCGGATCACCCAGCTCGCCCGAGCGGCCGGCATCCACCTGGTGCTGGCCACCCAGCGGCCGTCGGTGGACGTCGTCACCGGGCTGATCAAGGCCAACGTGCCGTCCCGGCTGGCGTTCGCCACCTCGGCGATGGCGGACTCCCGGGTCATCCTGGACCAGCCCGGCGCGGAGAAGCTGATCGGCAAGGGCGACGCGCTGTTCCTTCCGATGGGTGCGAGCAAGCCCATCCGGATGCAGGGCGCGTTCGTCACCGAGGCGGAGATCGCCGCGGTGGTGAACCACTGCAAGGACCAGCTGACCGCCGTCTACCGGGACGACGTGACGGTCGGCGGCGGGCCGAAGAAGGAGATCGACGAGGAGATCGGCGACGACCTGGACCTGCTGATCCAGGCGGCCGAGCTGGTGGTCTCCACGCAGTTCGGGTCCACCTCGATGCTCCAGCGCAAGCTGCGGGTCGGCTTCGCCAAGGCCGGGCGGCTGATGGACCTGATGGAGTCGCGGGGGATCGTCGGCCCGAGCGAGGGCTCCAAGGCCCGCGACGTGCTGGTGAAGCCGGACGAGCTGGACGGGGTCATTGTCACCATCCGGGGGTGACGGACCGCCCGGGCGGAGCAGCGGGCACCCACCGGTTCCGCGCCGCTCCGCACCCCGGGAACCCGGCCGCCGCGGGGGCCGTCGCCCCTCGCCGGTCCGGCCCGTCCGAGGGGTGTTCACCCCCTCGGAGAGGGGTAGGCGAGCGGTGCGGAACCGATCGGGTGCGTACCGCGTCCCATGAGCCACACCGGATGCGCGGCCGGGCGCGGGCGCTCCGGCGGCGGTGACCCCCCGTACTGACGGGCGGTCAGTGCACGCCCGGCCCCGCGTCGGGCCGGCCGCGCGCATTCGGGCCTGTTCCGCTTGAGAAACGATCCGCCCCCGCCCCTAGACTGTTCCCCAGCAGGTGGCCCACCGCTCGAAAGGCGTGCACCGTGACCATCGGCAAGTCCCCCGACCGCGAGAACGCCCCGTCGTCCGCGCTGCCCCCCGGCGCGGCGGAACAGACGGCCGATGCGCCGAGCATCGGCCGGGTGCTGTCCGCCGCCCGGATCGAGGCCGGACTCACGGTGGATCAGGTGAGTACCGCCACCCGGGTCCGGGTGCCACTCGTGCATGCCATCGAAGAGGACGACTTCGACCGGTGCGGCGGCGACTTCTACGCCCGCGGCCACATCCGCTCGATCGCCCAGGTCGTCGGTGTGGACGGCGAGGCGCTGGTCGCCCGGTACGACGCCGACCACGGCGGCTCCCCGGCCTCCCGGCGGCCCACCCAGCTGATCGAGAGCGGCCCGATCAAGGTCCCGGGTCGCGGCCGGCCGAACTGGACGGCGGCGATGGTCGCGGCGATCGTCGCGGTCGTCGGGCTGATCGGCTTCAACCTGGTCAGCGGCAAGACCGGCGGCAGCACGACCACCGGCTCGGCCAGCGCCCCGCTGCCCGCCGGTTCCGGCACCGGTTCGGTCGCCCCGGCGGCCCCCGTGCCGACCCCGGCCGTGCAGCCGCCCGCGCCGGTGCCCAGCGCCGCCGCGATCGCCGCCGCCCCGGCCGACAAGGTCACCGTGAAGCTGGTCGCCGAGAAGGACACCAGCTGGGTCTCGGCGGTCGACGGCAACGGGAAGTCGCTGTACCAGAACAACATCGAGGAAGGTCAGGACCAGACCTTCACCGACCCCAAGCAGATCAAGCTGGTGATCGGCAACGCCGGCGCCGTGCACGTGTACGTCAACGGCAAGGACCTCGGCCCGGCGGGCAAGAACGGCCAGGTGGTGCACGTCACGTACACCCCGGGCGACCCGCAGGCGGGCTGATCGCAGGGGGCGTCCGGCCCGGTCCGGACCCCGTGAACCGAGGCGCGCGGCCTCCGGGGCGAACGGCTCCGGCGGCCGCGCGTTAATCTTGGCCCTATGCCTGAACGCCGTACTGTCGCCCTTGTCACGCTCGGATGCGCCCGCAACGAGGTGGACTCCGAGGAACTCGCCGGGCGACTGGAAGCCGACGGCTGGTTGCTCGTGGACGACGCCGCCGAAGCCGACGTCGCCGTCGTCAACACCTGTGGCTTCGTCGAGGCCGCCAAGAAGGACTCCGTCGACGCCCTGCTGGAGGCCAACGACCTCAAGGGCCACGGCCGCACCCAGGCGGTCGTCGCGGTCGGCTGCATGGCCGAGCGGTACGGCAAGGAGCTGGCCGACGCCCTGCCCGAGGCGGACGGCGTGCTCGGCTTCGACGACTACTCGGACATCTCCGACCGCCTGCAGACCATCCTCTCCGGCGGCCACCACGCCCCGCACATCCCCCGCGACCGCCGCAAGCTGCTGCCGCTGAGCCCGGTCGAGCGGCAGTCCGCCGCCGCCGAGGTCGCCCTGCCCGGCCACGGGGCCCCCGAGGACCTCCCGGAGGGCCTCGCCCCGGCCTCCGGGCCGCGCACCCTGCGCAAGCGGCTGGACGACAGCCCGGTGGCCTCCGTCAAGCTCGCCTCCGGCTGCGACCGGCGGTGCTCGTTCTGCGCGATCCCGGCCTTCCGCGGCTCGTTCATCTCGCGCCGTCCCTCCGACGTGCTGCACGAGGCCCAGTGGCTGGCCGAGCAGGGCGTCCGCGAGGTGGTCCTGGTCAGCGAGAACAACACCTCGTACGGCAAGGACCTCGGGGACATCCGGCTGCTGGAGACGCTGCTCACCGAGATCTCGGAGACCGACGGCGTCGAGCGGGTCCGGGTCTCCTACCTGCAGCCCGCCGAGATGCGCCCCGGGCTGATCGACGCGATGACCGGCACCGAGGGCGTGGTGCCCTACTTCGACCTCTCGTTCCAGCACTCGGCCCCGGCGGTGCTCCGCCGGATGCGCCGCTTCGGCTCCACCGACCAGTTCCTGGAGCTGCTCGGGACGATCCGCTCCAAGGCCCCGCAGGCCGGCGCCCGGTCGAACTTCATCGTCGGCTTCCCCGGCGAGAGCGAGGCGGACTTCGCCGAGCTGGAACGGTTCGTCACGCACGCCGGGCTGGACGCGATCGGCGTCTTCGGTTACTCCGACGAGGACGGCACCGAGGCCGCAGGCTTCGAGGACAAGCTGTCCGAGGACGTGGTCGCGGACCGGCTGGCCCGGCTCAGCAGGCTCGCCGAGGAGATGACCGCCCAGCGTGCCGAGCAGCGGATCGGCACCGAGATCGAGGTGCTGGTCGAGTCGGTCGACGGCGACCTGGTCGAGGGCCGCGCGGCCCACCAGGCGCCCGAGACGGACGGTCTCACCACGCTCACCGGCGTCGAGCACCCCGAGGTGGGCGGGTTCTACCGCGCCCGGGTGGTCGCCAGCGAGGGCGTCGACCTGGTCGCCGAGGCGCTGGAGCAGGTGCGCGTCCGCCGGGCACCCGGAGCAGGGGAATGACCCACGGGCCCGGCGCCCCGGCCGCGGCCCACCCGGGCAGACCGGAGGCCGCGGTGCCCCCGGAGCCGGGGATCTGGAACATCGCCAACATGCTCACGATGCTCCGGCTGCTGCTGGTGCCGGTCTTCGTGACGCTGCTCTTCGCCGACGGCGGCCACGACCCCAAGTGGCGCTCGGTCGCCTGGGCGTCCTTCGCCGTCGCGATGATCACCGACCTGTTCGACGGGGAGCTGGCCCGCCGCAAGGGCCTGGTCACCGACTTCGGCAAGATCGCCGACCCGATCGCCGACAAGACGATCATGGGCGCGGCGCTGATCGGCCTCTCGGTGCTGGGCGACCTGCCGTGGTGGATCACCGTGGTGATCCTGGCCCGCGAACTCGGCATCACGCTGATGCGGTTCTGGGTGATCCGCTTCGGCGTGATCCCGGCCAGCCGGGGCGGCAAGCTGAAGACGCTCACCCAGGGCATCGCGGTCGGCATGTACGTCCTGGAACTCACCGGCTGGCTGGCCACCGCCCGGGCCCTGCTGATGGGGCTCGCGGTGCTGCTGACCGTCGGTACCGCGCTGGACTACGTCGGCCAGGCGCTGCGGCTGCGCCGTGAGGGCCTCGCGGCGGCCCGTACGGAGCGCTGAGAACCCGGACGGAGTGCCGCGGCCCCGCCGGCGACGGTTCCCGTCCCGGCGGGGCCGTTCCGACTTTTGCCGGTCGAGGCGGGGGGCTGCGGGGGCTGCCGGGCGCACAATGGCGGGTACTCCGGGGCGGGCCCGGGGGGTGCGAGGGAGGGACGTCGGGATGAGTGGCAGAGCTGCGACGGACGGCAGAACCGACTCAGTGACGGCCGGCGGGGGCGGGCAGGTGGTGCCCGGGCAGTCCGGGGACGCGGGGCGGTCCGGGCAGTCCGGGCCCGGACCGGTGCCCGGTGGGCGGGCCGCGGACGGGCCGGCGGACCGGAGGTCGGCGGTCGGCGGGCCGGCGGACCAGGGACCGGCGGACTACGGGCTGGCGGAGCGGGCGCACGCCGCACTGCGGGCCGAGGGCGGGACGGTGGCCGTCGCCGAGTCGCTGACCGGCGGGCTGCTGGCGGCCGCGCTGGTGGACGTCCCGGGGGCGTCCACCACCTTCCGGGGCTCGGTGACCGCGTACGCGACCGAGCTGAAGGCCTCGGTGCTCGGGGTCGACGAGGGCCTGCTGGAGGTCAACGGGCCGGTCCACCCGGTGGTCGCCCGGCAGATGGCCGAGGGCGTACGGAAGTTGCTGGGTGCCACCTACGGGGTCGCGACGACCGGGGTGGCCGGTCCGGACCCGCAGGACGGACAGGCGGTGGGCACGGTGTACCTCGCGGTCGCCGGCCCCGGGGGAAGTCTGGTCACTTCGCCACGGTTGTCGGGAGAGCGTGCCACAATCCGTCACGGGGCGGTGACCGCCGCTCTGGAGCTGCTCGTCGGGCGGCTTCCGTCCGGTACGCCCACGCACTGAGTCCTCGTCCGCCGCCGCTCCCGCCGCTCGCCCGACGTCCCGCAGCGGCGGTGCCGTCGAGGTGCCGCCGCAGCGCCGCCGGTCCCGTCCGCCGAGATCTCCACCGAACCGAGATCTGCCGAACTGGCGTACGGGCATCGTGCGGCTGGAGGATCGTGTTACATCAGTGGGCCCGGATGGGCAGAAACCAGGTGGCGAACGAGTGGCGCGGCGGTAGCCGGGTGCCGCCCGGAGGGTACGACGAGGTGCCCGCAGACCCGGGTGCGACACCGAAATTGGGGAGGGGACAGCCTTGCAGCCCAGAGTGAACACGACCATGGTCCCCGCACGCGAAGCGGGCAAGGCGGTACGGTGGGGGCGTGACATCTCGATCCGCAGTCCGAGGAGGGAGGCACCGATGATCCTGCTTCGTCGCCTACTGGGCGATGTACTGCGTCGGCAGCGCCAGCGCCAGGGCCGCACACTCCGCGAGGTGTCGGCAGCCGCCAGGGTTTCGCTCGGTTACCTCTCCGAGGTCGAGCGGGGACAGAAGGAGGCCTCCTCGGAGCTGCTCTCCGCCATCTGCGACGCACTCGACGTCCGGATGTCCGAGGTCATGCGCGAGGTCAGCGACGAACTGTCGCTCGCCGAACTTGCGGCGATGGCCACCCTCTCCGAAGGTGAACTGCTGAGGCCGGTGCTCGAACCGGTACAGCTGCCCGCCCCCGGCGCCGACCGGGCGAACATGTCGCCCAAGGCCGCCGCGATGGACGTGGTCGCCGCCTGATCCGGCCTCGACACCCGGGCGCCTGGTGCCCGGGGCGAGCGAAGGAGGGCGGTCGTGCGGAGAACGGTGGTGGCGCGTACGCGTACCGGGGCCCGAATACGGCTCCGGCGGCGGTGGCCGCAGCCGGTCCGCCGTGGTCTGCCGGTCCTGGCCGGTGGACTCGGTTGGTGGCTGCTGGCCGCCCCCGGACAGCTGCCCGAGGGTGCGGTGCCGGTCCTGCTGGCGGCCGGCGGCTGGGGGCTCGGGTTGATCCCGGTCCACGCCGACCGGAACGCCACGGGCCCGGCGAGGCGCCGGACGGGTGAGCCGACGGCCCGGGCGGAGGCGGAGTCTCCGGTCGGGTGAGGACGAACGCGGACGAGGGCCGCGGCACCGGGAAACCGGCGCCGCGGCCCTCGTCGTGTGTCGGCGGGCCGTGGCCGGGGCCGGGCGGTGACGGGGACGGTGCCTAGGGCCGCAGGCGCAGGCCGCGCGGGGTGGCGTGGAAGCCGGCCTCCTCCAGGGCGGCACCGAGGTCCGAGCCGAGGGCGGGCGTGCCGTTCGCCCGTTCGACGGTGACGCTGCCGAGCGCCCCCGAGCGGACCGCGGTGGCCAGCGCGGCGGTCGCCGTGGCGAGCGTCGACGGGTCCTCCGGCCAGGCCAGCAGCGACTTGCCGCCGCGTTCGACGTAGAGGCTCAGCTCGCCGTCGACCAGGACCACCAGGGCGCCCGCCTTCCGGCCCGGCCGGTGTGCCCGGGTCGCGGCGCCGTCCCCCGTGCCGCCCGCACCGGCCGGCGGCTCGGGCCAGGGCAGTGCGGCGCCGTAGGCGTTGGCCGGGTCCGCGGCGGCCAGCACCAGGGCCTGCGGCGGCTCCGCGGAGGGCGCGGCCGGCCACTCGGTGGCCCGGGTGCGCTCCAGCCGGCCGTTGACCGACCGCAGCCGGTCGGCCGCGCCCTCCATGGCGAACTGGGCACCGCCCAGCCCCTCCACGAAGTAGCCCCGGCGGGTCCGCCCGCGCTCCTCCATCGCGGCGAGCACCCGGTACACCCCGGCGAAGCCGCCCGGAACCCGTTCGGCCGCCACCGCGCCGCGGGTGAGCAGGCCGTGCCGGTCCAGCAGGCTCTGCGCCTGGGCGGTGGCCCGGACGGTCTGTTCGGTGGTGAAGGCGGGCAGCAGCGACCAGCGTCCGCCGACCGTCGGCGGACCGCTGCGCAGCGCGCCGCCGGCCCGGCCGAACGGGCGCCCCGCGCCGCCGTAGCGTCCGCGCGGGACGGCCCGGGGCGCCCGGTGCGCGGTGGACCCGGCCGTCCGGCCCGAACCGAGCAGGGCGCGCAGCGGCGCCAGGGTGTCGTTGCTGACGTAGCCCGCCCAGACGAGGTCCCAGAGCGACTCGACGAGCTCCTGCTCGGGGGTGTCCGGGAGGTGTGCGACCAACTGGCGGAAGAAGAGGCCGTAGCCGCCGGCCAGTGCCTCCATGAGCGCGGTGTGCACCGGGGTGACGGTGGGCGGGATCGGTTCTGGGCGCAGCAGCTGGGCGTTCTCGGCGAGGTGCAGGCTGATCCAGCCGTCCTTGCCCGGCAGGGCGCCGGCGCCGGTCCAGCCGATCTCGCCGGCCGCCATCAGCTCGTCCAGCAGGCCGGGGGAGTAGTCGGTGAGCCGGGCCGGGAGGACCAGCTTCTCCAGAGCCGACGCGGGCAGCGCGGCGCCCTGGAGCTGCTCGACCACCCGGAGCAGGCCGTCCGGGCCGCGCAGCCGGTGGCCGGCCAGGTGCTGCCACTGCGGCAGGAAGGCCGCCAGGGCGCGGGGCGGGACGGGTTCGACCTCCTGGCGCAGGGCGGCCAGCGAGCGACGGCGCAGCCGGCGCAGCACGTCGGTGTCGCACCACTCGACGGCGGCGGTGTGGCCCTCGACCGGTCGGAACTCGCCCTGGACCAGGCGGCCGGCGGCGGTGAGCCGGTGCAGGGTGCCGGTGACCACGGCGGTGCCGAGACCGAAGCGGTCGGCGGCCTCGGCGGCGGTGAACGGCCCGTGGGTGCGCGCGTGCCGGGCGAGCAGGTCGCCCAGCGGGTCCTTGACCGGTTCGGTGAAGGCTTCGGGGACGCCGACCGGGAGGGGGGTGCCGAGGGCGTCGCGCAGCCGCCCGGCGTCCTCGACGGCGGCCCAGCGACGTTCGCCGGCGATCCGGACCTGGATCACCCGGCGGGCGGACTCCAGTTCCAGGGCCCAGAGCGGTTGGGCGCCGCGGGCGGTCAGCTCCGCCTCGGTGAGCGGGCCGAGCAGGCGCAGCGCGTCGGCGACGCCCTCGGCGTCCTTGATCCGGCGCTCGGGGGTGAGCCGCTGGAGCTCGGCCTCCAGCTCGGCCAGGACCTCCGGGTCGAGGAGCTCGCGAAGTTCGGCCTGGCCGAGGAGTTCGGAGAGCAGCCGGGAGTCGAGCGAGAGCGCGGCGGCCCGGCGTTCGGCGAGCGGGGAGTCCCCCTCGTACAGGAACTGGGCGACGTAGCCGAAGAGGAGCGAGCGGGCGAACGGGGAGGGCTCGGTGGTGGTGACCTCGATCAGGCGCACGGCGCGGGATTCGAGGTCCCCCATCAGCTCGACCAGGCCGGGGACGTCGAAGACGTCCTGGAGGCACTCGCGGACGGCCTCCAGGACGATCGGGAAGGAGCCGTACTCGGAGGCGACCTCCAGGAGCTGGGCGGAGCGCTGCCGCTGCTGCCACAGCGGGGTGCGGCGGCCGGGGCTGCGACGGGGGAGCAGCAGGGCGCGGCCGGCGCACTCGCGGAAGCGGGAGGCGAACAGGGCGGAGCTGCCGACCTGGTCGGTGACGAGCTGTTCGATCTCGCCGGGCTCGAACAGGGCGGCGTCCGCGCCGACCGGGGCGTCGTCGGCGGGAGGCCGTCCGGCGGGGTTGCCGAAGTCGAAGTCGACGGACAGCAGGTCGGCGTCCGGGAGACGGAGCACGATGCCGTCGTCGGCGTGCATCACCTGCGGGTCGAGGCCGTGCTTCTCCCGCAGCCGGGCGCCGAGGGCGAGCGCCCAGGGGGCGTGCACCTGGGCGCCGAAGGGGGAGTGGATGACGATCCGCCAGTCGCCGAGTTCGTCGCGGAACCGCTCGACCACGATGGTGCGGTCGTCGGGGAGGTGGCCGCAGGCGGTGCGCTGCTCCGCGAGGTAGGCCAGCAGGTTGCCGGCGGCCCAGTCGTCCAGGCCGGCCTCGCGGAGCCGGGCGGTGGCGGCCTCGGTGTCGAGGGCGCCGAGCTCGCGGGTGAAGGCGCCGAGGGCGCGGCCGAGTTCGAGCGGGCGGCCGAGGGAGTCGCCCTTCCAGAACGGGAGGCGGCCCGGGACACCGGGGGCGGGTGTGACCAGCACCTTGTCGTGGGTGATCTCCTGGATCCGCCAGGAGGTGGTGCCGAGGGTGAAGACGTCGCCGACACGGGACTCGTAGACCATCTCCTCGTCCAGCTCCCCCACCCGTCCGCCCCCCTTCTTGGGGTCGGCCCCGGCGATGAAGACGCCGAACAGGCCGCGGTCCGGGATGGTGCCGCCGGAGGTGACGGCGAGCCGCTGCGCGCCGGGCCGGCCGGTCACGGTGCCGGCCACCCGGTCCCAGACCAGGCGGGGCCGCAGCTCGGCGAAGGCGTCCGAGGGGTAGCGGCCTGCCAGCATGTCGAGCACGGCGTCGAAGGCGGACTGGGGCAGGGAGGCGAACGGCGCGGCGCGGCGGACCACGGCGAGCAGCTCGTCGACCTGCCAGGTCTCCATCGCCGTCATGGCGACCAGTTGCTGGGCCAGTACGTCCAGCGGGTTGCGGGGGATGCGCAGCGCCTCGATCCGGCCGGTGCGCATCCGTTCGGTGACCACGGCGGACTGGACGAGGTCCCCGCGGTACTTGGGGAAGACGACGCCGGTGGAGACGGCGCCGACCTGGTGGCCGGCCCGGCCGACGCGCTGCAGGCCGGAGGCGACCGAGGGCGGGGACTCGACCTGGACGACCAGTTCGACGGCGCCCATGTCGATCCCGAGCTCCAGGCTGGAGGTGGCGACCACGGCGGGCAGCCGGCCGGCCTTGAGCTCCTCCTCGACCAGGGCGCGCTGTTCCTTGGAGACCGAGCCGTGGTGGGCGCGGGCGATCACCGGCGGGGCGCCCTTGGCGGCGCCGGAGCCGCCCATCAGGAGGGCGGGGGCGTGGTCCTCGGGGAGGGCGGCGCCGGTGGCGCGCTCCAGGGCGATCTCGTTCAACCGGTTGCAGAGCCGCTCGGCGAGGCGGCGGGAGTTGGCGAAGACGATGGTCGAGCGGTGCGCCTGGACGAGGTCGACGATCCGCTCCTCGACGTGCGGCCAGATCGAGTTCTGCCGGGCCGGGTCGTCGTCGGAGGCGCTGCCGGCGGTGGGGGAGGCGGGCAGGTCGTCGAGGTGGGGTACGGGCACCACCACGGAGAGGTCGAACTCCTTGGTTGACGGCGGCTGGACGATGACGGCGCCGCGCCCGGGGCTGAGGAAACGGGCCACCTCCTCGACCGGGCGGACGGTGGCGGAGAGGCCGATCCGGCGGGCCGGGCGGTCCAGCAGCGCGTCAAGCCGCTCCAGGGAGAGCGCCAGGTGGGCGCCGCGCTTGGTGCCCGCGACGGCGTGCACCTCGTCCAGGATCACCGTGTCGACGCCCCGCAGCGCCTCGCGGGAGGCCGAGGTGAGCAGCAGGAAGAGTGATTCGGGGGTGGTGATCAGGATGTCCGGCGGGTGCGTGGCGAAGCGGCGGCGGTCGGCGGCGGGGGTGTCGCCGGAGCGGATGCCGACCTGGACGTCGGGCTCGGGCAGGCCGAGCCGGACGGCGGCCTGCCGCAGGCCGGCCAGCGGGGCGCGGAGGTTCCGTTCGACGTCGACCGCGAGGGCCTTGAGCGGCGAGATGTAGAGGACCCGGCAGCGGCGCCCGGCCTCGTCGGGCGGCGGGACGGAGCTGAGCCGGTCCAGCGCGGACAGGAACGCGGCGAGCGTCTTGCCGGAGCCGGTGGGGGCCACGACCAGGACGTCGGTCTCCCGGCCGATGGCGCGCCAGGCCTCGGCCTGGGCGGCGGTCGGGGCGGAGAAGGCGGCGCCGAACCAGGCCCGGGTGGCCGGGGCGAAGCCGGCCAGCGGGTCGGACGGGGACGGTGTCTGGGTCTGCGGCGCCATGCCCCCATGGTGCCGGGTGCCACTGACAGAGGGGGGACCCGGAGACGGCACGGCGGGTGTGTGGCCGTTCGGTGGAGCTGATCGGGCAAAACAGACAATCCGACCATATGGTGATGGTTCAGACCTGCGATGTCCCTGTGAAGACCAGCCCTCCGGTGGCCGCCCGACCGCGTCCGGCCACCGGGACCGACGAGCGGAGACCGTGCCATGGCGCAGGTGGACCCGTCCGGCCGCGGTCCCGTCCACGTCCCCGTCCGGACCGCCCGTACCGGCCCGGCCGCCCGGCGCCGGGTGCGGGGCCCCTTCCGGGTCCTGCTCGCCATGCTGCTCACCGCGCTCGTGGTGGGCGGCGCCGTGCCGTACGTCTCCGGGCCCGGCCGGTCGTACCTCAGCTACCTGGTCCTCGCCGAGCAGGCGGACGCCGCCGGGGCCGCCCTGGCCGCGGGAGAGGCCCGGGCGGCCGGCGGAGAGGTGGTTCAGGAGTACCCGCAGATCGGCGCCGTCCTCGCGTACGCCGCCGGGGGCTTCGCCGGCAAGGTCAGGGACCGGCCCGGGGTGGCCGCGGTCGGCGCGACCAGGACCGCGCCGGTGCCGGGGCCGCCCCGGTCGCTCGACGGGGCCGGCGACTTCGGCGCGGGAACGGTGCGGGCGGGGAGCGCGGACGGCCGGGACGACACCACCGCCACGGTGGCCGACCCGGGCGAGCACGA
The DNA here is from genome assembly GCF_036322525.1 of Streptomyces sp. BE20. Taxonomy (NCBI): domain Bacteria; kingdom Bacillati; phylum Actinomycetota; class Actinomycetes; order Kitasatosporales; family Streptomycetaceae; genus Streptomyces; species Streptomyces sp. BE20. Next base: position 24,596 of record NZ_JAQYWW010001060.1, read on the forward strand.
CGCCTGGAACCTCGCCCTGCTCGGCGCCGCCGCCGGCCCGGGCGGCGACGCCACCCCCAACCTGCTGGGCGGCCCGGACGCCCCCGCCGCCGGGGCCCTCGGCAAGGTGCTCGTCGCGGTGCTGGACTCCGGCGTCGACGACACCCACCCCGACCTGCGCGCCGCCGTCGACCCGAAGGCCTCCGCCTCCTGCGCCGACGGGCGCCCGGACGCCCGCACCGGCGCCTGGCGGCCCGACGACGGGGTCGGCGAGAGCGGCCACGGCACGCACGTCGCCGGGATCGTCGGCGCCGCCCGGGACGGCCACGGCGTGAGCGGGGTCGCGCCGGGCGTCCGGATCGCCGCGGTCCGGCTGCTCGGTCCGCTCGGCCAGTACTACGCGGAGAACATCGTCTGCGGGATGCTCTGGGCCGCCGACCACGGCGCCAGGGCGATCAACAACAGCTACTTCGCGGACCCGTGGAAGTACAACTGCCCCGACGACCGCGACCAGGCCGCGCTGACCGCCGCCGTCGGCCGGGCGGCCGACTACGCCCGCCGCCGGGGTGCGGTGGTGGTCGCCTCGGCGGGCAACGACGGCCAGGACCTCGGCGCCCCCCGTCCCGACGAGCGCAGCCCGAACGACCGCACCGCCGGCCCGGCGGAGTCACGGTTCGTCGGCCCCGAGTGCGTGCGGCTGCCCGGAGAGCTGCCCGGCGTGGTCACGGTGACCGCCGTCAACCGGGACGGGCGTCCGTCCGCGTACACCAACCACGGGCGCGGCAGGGTCTCGCTGGCCGCGCCCGGCGGCGATCCGGACGGCGGCGCCCAGGGGGCGGTCGTCTCCGACTGGCCCGGCGACCGCTACGCCGCGCTGGCCGGCACCTCGATGGCCGCCGCGCACGTCACGGGCGCCGTCGCGGTGGCCGCCGCGCTCCACCCGGACTGGGACGCCGGCCGGCTCGCCGACCTGCTGGCCGCCACCGCGGCGGCCGCCTGCCCGCCCGGCCCGCACGCCTGCGGCGACCGGCAGTACTACGGGGCGGGGACGCTGACGCTGCCGCGCTGACGCGGCGGGCGGGCCGCGCGGGGGCGAGGTCGCGGGCCGGGCGGGTCCCCGGCGGGTGCCGGGGGCGCGGCAGGGGCGTGAGGTGCGGAAAACCGGGTGACGGGCGGGGCGGGGTGGGTGAGGATCGGAGCATGGAGGTCTTCCTCACCACCGAGCGGCTGGTGCTGCGCCGCTTCACCGCCGCCGACGCCGACCACCTGGAGGAGCTGGACGGCGACCCCGAGGTGATGCGCTACCTCACCGGTGGCCGGGCCACACCGCGCGAGGTCGTCGAGAGCACCCTGCTGCCGCTGTACTTCGACCACTACCGCCGGTACGGCGACCTCGGCTGGTGGGCCGCCGAGGAACGGACGGGCGGGGCCTTCCTGGGCTGGTTCGAGTTCCGGCCGCCGGACGGCGACCGCACCGAGGTCGAGCTCGGCTACCGCCTGCGGCGCGCTGCCTGGGGGCACGGCTACGCCACCGAGGGCGCCCGGGCGCTGATCCACCGGGGATTCACCGAGCTCGGGGTGGAGCGCGTGGTGGCCTACACGATGGCGGTCAACCACGGATCGCGGCGGGTGATGGAGAAGTCCGGGCTCTCCTACGTCCGGACCTTCCACGAGGATTACCCCGAAGCGATCCCGGGCAGTGAGTACGGCGAGGTCGAGTACGCACTGGTGGCGGCGGACCGGCGGGCCTGACGGCGGGCCGGTCCGGGATACTGGTGGGCATGAGGCTGACGGAGTTCTGGCGGCGGATGCACGCACACTTCGGCGAGGTGTACGCCGAGTCCTTCGCGACCGACCACGTGATGAGCGAGCTGGGCGGTTGGACGGTCCGGCAGGCGCTGGAGGCGGGCTGGGAGGCCAAGGACGTCTGGCGGGTGGTCTGCGAGACCCAGGGAGTCTCCGCGGTTCTCCGCTGATTCCGGCCCGATGCTCGAACGGGCGTCGGACATGGGTCAGACTGTGCGGGTGAAAAGCAGTGCAGAACCGCAGAATTCGGACAGGTCGGCGCAGGTCGCCGACGAGGCCGCGGGCTCCCCGCCCGCCTCGCCGCCCCGGACCGCCACCGACGGCCTCTGGGGTTCCGGGATGCCGCGCTGGCTGCCCCGGGCCATGGTGCTGGCCCTGCTCATGGTCGGGCTGTTCCAGCTCGCCGACTGGGCGTTCCACCAGCTGATCGACCTCTTCGTGATGCTGCTGGTCTCCTTCTTCCTGTCCTTGGCCCTGGAGCCGGCGGTCGACCGGATGGCGGCCCGCGGGGTGCGCCGGGGGGTCGGTACCTTCCTGGTCTTCGTCGCGGTGGCGATCGCGGTGGGCGGTTTCCTGGCCGCACTCGGCACCCTGCTGGTCGACCAGGTGGCGAAGATCGCGGGGGACCTGCCGCACCTGCTCGACAGCCTGATCGACTGGATCAACCGGACCTTCAACCAGGACCTCTCGCTGGACGAGCTGCAGAAGAAGCTGCTCAAGGACTCCGGCGCCATCGAGACCTACGCCCAGCAGGCCGCCGACAACGTCTGGGGCGTCTCCTCGACCCTGATCGGCGGACTGTTCCAGGCCTTCACCGTCGGCCTCTTCACCTTCTACTTCACCGCCGACGGCCCCCGGGTGCGACGGACCGTCTGTTCGCTGCTGCCGCCCGCCAAGCAGGGCGAGGTGCTGCGCGCCTGGGAGATCGCGCTGGCCAAGACCGGCGGCTACCTCTACTCCAGGGCGCTGCTCGCCGTGGCGTCGACGTTCGCGCACTGGGTGATGTTCGCCGTGGTGGACCTGCCGTACGCGGCCGCGCTGGCGATCTGGGTCGGCGTCATGTCGCAGTTCGTGCCGACCATCGGCACCTACCTGGCGGGGGCCCTGCCGGTGCTGGTGGCGCTCACCGTGGAGCCGGTGGACGCACTCTGGGTGCTGGCGTTCGTGGTGGTCTACCAGCAGATCGAGAACTACCTGCTGCACCCGCGGATCACGGCGAAGACGGTGGACGTCCACCCGGCGGTGGCGTTCGGTTCGGTGATCGCCGGGGCCGCGCTGCTCGGCGCGGTCGGCGCGCTCATCGCCATCCCGGCGGCGGCCACCCTGCAGGGCTTCGTGGGGACGTACGTGCGCCGCTACGAGGTGGCGACCGACCCGCGGATCGACCGGGGCGAGCAGCGCCGGCTGCGGCGGGCGCTGCGCCGGGAGGCGGCCCGCCGGCTGCGGCGGATGGTCGGCGGGGGGTCGGACGGCGCCGCGGGCAGGGGTGCCGGCTCGAACAAGGACACCGGCTCGAACAAGGACACCGGGTCGGACCGGGGCGCCGGCGCGGGGCCCGGTGCCGGTCAGGGACCGAAGGGCGGGGACGGCAAGGAGGGCGGGGGGAATCGGGGCGAGTAGGCCGAACGGCTCCGGCTTGAATCGAACACTTGTTCTTTGTACTCTCCGGCGAAGAGTTTTCCCCAGGCCGAGCCCGGTCAGGGTCGATTGTCAGTGGGACGCGCTAGCGTCGATGACGATGAAGCGCACAGCACAGAACCCGAGGGTGGAAGCCATGGCAGGCACGGACCGCGAGAAGGCTCTTGAGACCGCACTCGCCCAGATCGAGCGGCAGTTCGGCAAGGGCTCGGTGATGCGCCTGGGCGAGAAGGCCAACGAGCCGATCGACGTGATCCCCACCGGGTCCACCGCCCTGGACGTCGCCCTCGGTGTCGGCGGCATCCCGCGCGGCCGGGTGGTGGAGATCTACGGTCCCGAGTCCTCCGGCAAGACCACGCTGACCCTGCACCTGGCGGCCAACGCCCAGCGGGCCGGCGGCACGGTCGCCTTCGTCGACGCGGAGCACGCGCTCGACCCGGACTACGCCAAGAAGCTCGGCGTGGACACCGACGCCCTGCTGGTCAGCCAGCCGGACACCGGCGAGCAGGCCCTGGAGATCACCGACATGCTGATCCGCTCCGGCGCGATCGACCTGGTGATCATCGACTCGGTCGCCGCGCTGGTCCCGCGCGCGGAGATCGAGGGCGAGATGGGCGACTCGCACGTCGGCCTGCAGGCCCGGCTGATGAGCCAGGCACTGCGGAAGATCGCCGGTGCCCTGAACCAGTCGAACACCACCGCGGTGTTCATCAACCAGCTGCGCGAGAAGATCGGCGTCATGTTCGGCTCGCCGGAGACCACGACCGGTGGCCGCGCGCTGAAGTTCTACGCCTCGGTCCGTCTCGACATCCGCCGGATCGAGACCCTGAAGGACGGCACCGAGGCGGTCGGTAACCGCACCCGGGTCAAGGTCGTCAAGAACAAGGTCGCCGCGCCGTTCAAGCAGGCCGAGTTCGACATCCTCTACGGCGTGGGCATCAGCCGCGAGGGCGGTCTGATCGACATGGGCGTCGAGCACGGCTTCATCCGCAAGTCGGGTGCCTGGTACACCTACGAGGGCGACCAGCTCGGCCAGGGCAAGGAGAACGCCCGCAACTTCCTGAAGGACAACCCGCAGCTGGCCGACGAGATCGAGCGGAAGATCAAGAGCAAGCTCGGCATCGGCCCGAAGACGGCGGAGCCGGCCGAGGCCGAGGCTGCGGACACCGCCGAGGGCGGGGCCAAGCCGATCACCGCGACCGCCGCCAAGACGGCCGCGGCGAAGAAGACGGCGGCGGCCGCCAAGGCCTGATCCGTTGATGCAGCACAGTGGGCCGGCGGGCAGCGCGCCGGTGGACGGCCCGGACGACGATGACGACGGCCCGCCGGACTGGTTCGCGGCCGTGGCCGACCCCGCGCCGGCAGCACCGAAGCCGGCCCGGGCGGCGGACCGGCGGCCGTCCGGTCGAGCAGCGGCGGACGGCCCGGCGGACGCGGGCGACCTCGGGTTGGTCACGGCCTCCGAGCTGCCCGCAGGGCGGCGCCGTCGCCGCTCGGCGCTGGAGGAGGAGAGCTCCGACCCCGGTGCCGGGGAGAGCCGGGCCGGGGCGGCCGGTCACGGGGGTGTGGCCGCCCCGGCCCGATCTGCAGCGTCCCGGACCGCAGCGCCCTCCGCCGGGCGGCCCGCGTCCGGGCGGCGGTCCCGTGGGCGGGCCGGGCGGTCGGAGCCGAGCGAGGCGCCGGGCACCGACGCGCGACGCTCCCGGGCGGAGGAGTCCGTCGACCCCGCGACGCGGGCACGGGACATCTGCCTGCGGCTGCTCACCGGTGCGGCCAAGAGTCGCAAACAGCTCGCCGACGCCCTGCGCAAACGGGAGATCCCGGACGAGGTCACCGAGGAGGTGCTGATCCGGCTGGAGGAGGTCGGTCTGATCGACGACGCGGCCTTCGCCCGGGCGTGGGTGGAATCCCGGCACGCCGTCCGCGGACTCTCCCGTCGGGCGCTGGCCCAGGAGCTGCGGACCAGGGGAGTGACCGGGGAGCAGGCCGAGCAGGCCCTCGCCCAACTCGACCACGACGACGAGACCGAGGCGGCCCGGGCCCTGGTCGACCGCCGGCTCCGGACCACCCGGGGCCTGGAGCGGCAGGCCCGGACGCGCCGGCTGGTCGGCATGCTGGCACGGCGCGGCTACTCCGAGGGCCTGGCCTTCCGGGTGGTCCGCGCGGCGTTGGACGAGGAGGAGCCCACGGAGTCGGTGGACGCCGGAACGGACGGGGACGGACCGTCCGATGCCTGGGACTGACGCCCGGGACTGACGCCCGGTCGGCTCCGGGCGGATCGTGGAGTTGGCCGACTACCAAGCCAGTCTTGACCGTTTCGTAACCCGCGCTTAGCCTCGCACTCAGTGCGGGAGCACATCGATCATTCCTCGGCCGCCCCCGGCCGGTCGCCCGGTCGCGCCCGTGACCAGGCAGGTCCGGGACCGGCCGCGCGGCTGGTCCCGGGCGTCGTGCCGCCACGGGACGGGGAGTGGGCAGGATGAGGATCGCGGTGAGTGCCGGATCGGCCACCTCCTCGCTGGTGGCCGTCCTGCCGGCCGTCGCCGTGGTGGCCGTCGTCGCCGTGGCGGTCCGGCTGACCGTCGGGCGTCTGCGGCACGTGCGGCGCCGGGACGCCGCCGAGACCGAGCGGACCAGGCAGCGGGCGGAGCAGCAGGCCACCCGGCTCCGGGCCGAACTCGACCGGCGCGAGGAGCGGTTGACCGAGGAGCTCGACCGGCTCCGGACGCGCGAGGGCGAACTGGCCGAACGCTCGGCCGCGTTGGAGCGGGCCCGGGGCGAGGCGGCGGCACTGGTCCGCCGCCGGGCCGAGGAACTGGAGCGGACCGCCGGGCTCTCGGCGGACCAGGCCCGCGCCGAACTCGTCCGCGAGGCGGCGTCCGAGGCCCGCCGGGAGGCGGCGGTCACCGTCCGGGAGATCGAGCGCGAGGCCCGCGACGAGGGTGAGCAGCGGGCCCGGGGGATCGTCGCCGGGGCGATCCAGCGGCTGGCGGCCGAGCAGACCGCCGAGACCGCGGTGTCGGCGGTCCGGCTGCCGAACGAGGAGATGAAGGGCCGGGTGATCGGGCGTGAGGGCCGGAACATCCGGACGTTCGAGGCCGTCACGGGCGTCAACCTGATCATCGACGACACCCCGGCGGTGGTGCAGCTCTCCTGCTTCGACCCGGTCCGCCGGGAGGCGGCCCGGCTCACCCTGGAGCACCTCGTCGAGGACGGCCGGATCCACCCGTTGCGGATCGAGCACGTCCACGAGCGCAGCCGTGAGGAGGTCGAGCGGCGCTGCGTGCGGGCCGGCGAGGACGCGCTGCTGGCCGTGCGGATCGGCGGGATGCATCCGGACCTGGTCCGCACCCTCGGCACGCTGCGCTACCGCGCCTCGTACGGGCAGAACGTACTGGGCCACCTGGTGGAGTCGGCGCACCTGGCCGGGCTGATGGCCGCCGAGCTGGGGGTGGACCCGGAACCGGTGCGCCGCGCGGCGCTGCTGCACGACATCGGCAAGGCGCTCAGCCACGAGGTGGAGGGGAGCCACGCGGCGGTCGGCGCGGACCTCGCCCGGCGGCACGGCGAGTCGGCGGACGTGGTGCACGCGATAGCGGCGCACCACGGGGAGGTGGATCCGCGGACCGTCGAGGCGGTGCTCACCCAGGCGGCCGACGCCTGTTCGGGCGGTCGGCCCGGCGCGCGCAAGGAGTCGTCGGAGACGTACGTGCGCCGGCTGGAGCGCTTGGAGGAGATCGCCCGGGCGCACGACGGCGTGGCCGCGGTGTACGCGATGCAGGCCGGCCGGGAGGTCCGGGTGATGGTCCGGCCGGAGGTGGTGGACGACCTCCGGGCGCAGGTGATCGCCCGTGAGGTCGCCAGGAAGGTCTCCGAGGAGCTGACCTATCCGGGTCAGATCCGGGTCACGGTGGTCCGGGAGAGCCGGGTCACCGAGGTGGCCCGCTAGGTTCGGCGGCCGGCTCGGGCTCCGACCCGGCCGCAGGTTCGGCCGCGGAACCGGCTCCCGACCGGGGCTCGGCGTCGGGCTCGGTGACGGCCTCGGGCTCGGTCTCTCCGCCGGTCAGCGAGGCCGGACCGCCCCGGGCCCCGTCGGCCAGGGCCCGGAGGTCCTCGGCCGCTGCGCCCCGGGTGACCCCGACCAGGTGTCCGTCGGGCCGGATCAGCAGGACGGTGTGCGGTCCGGCCCCCGGGTAGGCCTCGGTGACCAGGACCTCGGCCGGCACCGGCAGCGACGCGGCGACCTCGGCCAGCCGGGGCATCAGCCCGGCTCCCAGCCAGTGCTCGGCGGACCAGACGGTGGTACCGGGGGCGACCAGCAGCAGCAGGAAGTGGGTGCCGAGGCGGGCGTGCAACTGGTCCGGGGTGCCGTCGGCGGCGAGTACCGGCAGGTCCGGGACGAGCACGCCGGGGGCGGTGGCGGGCAGCAGTTCGCTGAGCGTGGTGGTGCCGCGCGCGCCGCGCTGGACCGGGACCCGGCCGGGCACGCCGGAGGGGGCCGCCGGGTAGGCGGGGACGCCGCCGAACCGGCCGGTGCCCAGCTGGCCGTCGGCGAGCATCGGCGCGTGCTTGCGGAACGAGCCGGTGAAGAGCGAGCGGCGGGTGGCCTGCCAGCCGCGCAGCGGGCGCAGCAGTGGCATGGCCTGGTCGACCGCGCGCAGCCGGGCGCCGACCGCGCCGCGCCGCTCGGACTCGTACCCGTCGAGGAGGGATCCGCCGGGCTGGGGGCCGCCGGAGTGGAGGTGCCACGCGAGGGAGAGCCGCCAGGCGAGGTTGTCGGCGTCGCGCAGGCCGTCGGCGAGGTTCTGCATGCCGAGTGCGCCGTGCAGGTGGGCGGCGTCGCCGGCGAGGAAGCAGCGGCCGCTGCGGAAGCGGGCGGCCAGCCGCTGCTGGGCGGTGTGGTCGGCGGCGGCGAGCAGGTCGAAGCGGGGGAGTTCGCCGCACCAGCCGGTGAGCGTGGCGGTGACCCGGGTGAGCAGGGTGTCGCCGGTGACGATGCCGGGCCAGGTGGCGTGCGGGTCGACCGTCTCGGCGGGCGCCGGCCGGCCGGGGGGCAGCCGCCAGTCCAGCCGCCAGACGCCGTGCGGCAGCGGGCGGGCGGAGGCCTCGCGGTCGCCGCGCCACGGGGGCTCGCGGTGCAGCCGGGGCTCGGTGAACGGCAGGTCGACCCGGACGGTGGCGATGGCGCTGCGGTCGACGGCCGGGCGGCCGGGGAAGCGGATCTTCAGGAGCTTGCGGACGGTGGACCGGGCGCCGTCGCAGCCGACGAGGTGGCTGCCGCGCCACCAGGTCTCGGTGCCGTCCTGCGGGTTGCGGGTGTGGACGCTGACGCCGTCGCGGTCCTGGTCGAGCCGGGTGACCCGGCTGAGCGGGACCAGCCTGACCAGGGGGGTGCCGGTGAGGGCGTCCCGCAGGCCGCGCTGGAGCCGGTGCTGGGGCAGGTGCAGGACCGGGGTGTCGGCGAGGTCGATCCGGAGCACCTCCTGGCGGCGCCGCCAGATGGTGAAGGCGTCCCACCGGGCGGCGTCGGCGACGGCCCGGGGGTAGCCGATCCGGCTCAGGAGGGCGGCGGTGTCGGCGCCGAGGACGACGCTGCGCGGGCTCTCGGGGGAGAGCCCGGAGCCCTCGTCGAGGACGACGGTCGGCACCTCGTGCCGGGCGAGGGCGAGGGCCAGGGCCAGGCCGACCGGCCCGGCCCCGACCACGATCACCGGGTCCATGCCGGGACCTCCGGGCACGGACGGTCCGGTGCGGCGCGGCCGGGGACCTCCGGGCAGGGGCAGGTCGACGGGGTGGCGTCATATGCCGCGTGGATGCTCCCGGATGGTGTCACGAAGAGCAATGCAACAGTTCACCTGCGTGTCCGTCAAGCAGCAGCTGAAGTGCGCCGGTTCGCGCCGCGTCGGCCACGTGCCTCGATCCACCGGGCGAGCGCGGTGAGCAGCAGGCACATCGCGATGTAGATCGGCCCGATCACCAGCACCACGGGGATGTAGGGGAAGCCCGCGGCATTGAGCGGCTGGGTGGCGATGGCCTTGCCGACGAACAACAGCTCGGGGTAGGTGATGATGAAGCCGAGCGACGTGTCCTTGAGGGTGACGACCAGCTGGCCGATCATCGTGGGCAGCATCGAGCGGACCGCCTGCGGGACCAGGATGGTGGTCATCACCTGGCTCTTGCGCAGGCCGAGCGCATATCCGGCCTCTCCCTGGCCCCGCGGGACGGCGTTGACGCCGCTGCGGATGATCTCGGCCTGGACCGAGCCGTTGTAGAGGGTGAGCCCGAGCACCAGGGCCCACATCGGCTCCTTGGCGAAGAAGGCGTAGTAGAGCGCGACGATCAGGATCAGCAGCGGCATCGCCCGGAAGAACTGGACGAAGGAGACGGCCGCCCAGCGCACCGGCCGGTGGTCGGAGAGCTGTCCGGCGGCGAGCAGCGCGCCCAGGGCGAGCGAGCCCACGGCGGCCAGCGCGAAGGCCTCCACGGTGGCCAGCAGGCCGTCGACGATCCGCTGCTGGATGGTGTTGTACGCGAACGCGTCCCAGAGCTCGGCCTCGAACTGGCCGTTGTCGGCGAGCGCCGTGACGGCGTACCAGAGCAGGCCGGCGATCGCGAGCAGCGACAGGACGCCGAACGCGCGGTAGCGGGAACGGGCCCGCGGGCCGGGGGCGTCGTAGAGGACGCTGGCCGTGGAGGGGCGGGTGAAGAGGGAGATCATCGGGCCACCGCCAGTCGGGTCTCCAGGAAGCGGAACAGCAGGGCGATGGTGGCGCTGATCGCGAGATAGGCGCAGGCCACCCAGAAGAAGATCGCGAAGATCGAGTAGCCGTCCTCGGAGAAGGTCTGCTGCGCGCTGTACAGCTCGCTGACGCTGAACGCGCCGGCGATCGCCGAGTTCCTCGGCAGGGCGATGAAGACGCTGCTCATCGGGGCCAGCACGGTCCGCGCCGCCTGCGGCAGGACGATCTGGGTGAGGGTCTGGCCGAAGGTCATGCCGAGGCTGCGGGCGGCCTCGGCCTGGCCGAGGGGCACGGTGTTGATGCCCGAGCGCAGCACCTCGCAGACGAACGCGGCGGTGTACCCGCCGAGGGCCAGCACCGCGAAGGTGAGGTGGTCGAAGTGCACGCCGAGCGGCGGGAGCCCGAACGTCACGGCGAAGAACAGCAGGGTGAGCGGGGTGTTGCGGAAGAGCGTCACCCAGGCCGTGCCGAAGCCGCGCAGCACCGGGACGGGGGAGACCCGGAAGGCCGCCAGCAGGGTGCCCAGCAGCAGGGCGAGCAGCGCGCTGAGCGCGCTCAGCTCGATCGTCTGCAGGAAGCCGTCGCGGAACAGCGCGAAGTTGCCGTCCTCGAACAGGAATCCCATCCGGCGGCCCTCCTCTCAGGGGGTCGGTGATTCAGGTGGTCCGGGGGAGGGTGGTCGCCGCCGGACGGGGCCGGCGGCGACCGGAGGTCAGTAGCGCTCCAGGGCCGGCGGCTGCGGGGCGGTCGAGCCGGAGAGGCCGAGGGTGGCGTCGTAGGCCTTCTTCCAGTCGCCGTTGTCCTGGTGGGCCTTGAGCGCGTCGCTGATCGCGTCGCGGAGCGCCTTGTCGTCCTTGTTCAGGCCGACGCCGTAGTTCTCCTTGGTGAACGGCTTGCCGACCACCTTGAGCTTGGGCGCGTACTTGGAGGCGTAGCCCTTGAGGATGGCGTCGTCGGTGGTGACCGCGTCGACCTCGCCGGACATCAGCTTCTCGACGCAGGCGGAGTAGGTGTCGAACTGGGTGATCTTCGGCGAGTACTGCTGGATGTTCTTGATCGAGGTGGAGCCGGTGGCGGTGCAGACGTTCTTGCCGTTGACCGACTCCGGGCCGGTGATCGTGGTGTTGTCGGACTTCACCAGCAGGTCCTGGCCGGCGATGTAGTACGGGCCGGCGAAGGAGACGGACTTCTTGCGCTCGTCGTTGATGCTGTAGGTGCCGACGTAGAAGTCGATCTGGCCCTTGGAGATCGCGGGCTCGCGCTGCGAGGAGACCAGGGTCTGCCACTTGATCTGCTGCGGCGTGAAGCCGAGGTCGGCGGCGACCATCTTGGCGATCTCGATGTCGAAGCCGCTGCGGTCGTTGGTGGCGAGGTCCTCCCAGCCGAGGAACGGCTGGTCGGACTTGGCGCCGATGATCAGCTGGCCGCGCTTCCTCGCCTCGGCCAGGGCGGGCGAGTCCACCTTGACGTCGGACTTCACGGCGTAGGTGGGCAGGGCCGGCGCGGAGCTGCTGCCGGAGCTCGCCTTGTCGGCGCCCGGCGTGCCGTCCTTTCCGCAGGCGGCGGTGGCGGTGAGCGCGACGGCACAGAGCGCGACGGCGAAGGTGCGACGAGTCCTCATGAGGGTAGCTCTCCTGGGGCTTGGCCACGGTTCAACCGGGCTCTGGCGGAGGGAAGTTCGTTTGCGGCAGGCGGGCCGGCGGCGGCGCCCGTGCCGCCGGCGGCCGGAGCCGGCCCGGCGGGTCAGTGGTGCAGGATCTTCGAGAGGAAGTCCTTGGCGCGGTCCGACCGGGGCGCCGTGAAGAAGGCCTCGGGGGTGTTCTGCTCGACGATCCGGCCGTCGGCCATGAAGAGCACCCGGTTGGCGGCGGAGCGGGCGAAGCCCATCTCGTGGGTGACGACGACCATCGTCATGCCGTCGGCGGCCAGCTGGCGCATGACCTCCAGCACCTCGTTGATCATCTCGGGGTCGAGCGCCGAGGTGGGCTCGTCGAAGAGCATCACCTTGGGGTTCATCGCCAGCGCCCGGGCGATCGCGACGCGCTGCTGCTGCCCGCCGGACAGCTGGGCCGGGAACTTGTCGGCCTGCGCGGCGACGCCGACCCGCTCCAGCAGCTCCCGGGCGGTCCGCACGGCCTGGTCCCGGGCGATGCCGCGGACCTTGACCTGCCCGATCACCACGTTCTCCAGCACGGTCTTGTGCGCGAACAGGTTGAAGCTCTGGAACACCATGCCGACCTCGGCCCGCAGCCGGGCGAGCTCCCGGCCCTCGGCGGGCAGCGGGCGGCCGTCGATGGAGATCGTGCCGGAGTCGATGGTCTCCAGCCGGTTGATCGTCCGGCAGAGCGTGGACTTGCCCGAGCCGGAGGGCCCGATCAGGACCACCACCTCGCCCTGGGCGATCTCCAGGTCGATGTCCTGGAGCACGTGCAGTGCGCCGAAGTGCTTGTTCACATTGCGCAGGACCACCAGAGGAGCGGCGTCGGCGCGGGAGTCCTTGGTGAGGCTCGTGGTCATCGCGCCTGCTCCCTCGTGTCGGCCCAGGAGAGACGAACTCCCTTGGGCGGCAATGGTGGTAGGAATCCCGAGGGCCGCGGCCGGCGGAGCCGCAGCCCTCGGTGGGCTGACCATAGGAGCCCTGACGGTGTCACGTCAGCCGATCTGAGCGGAACTTGAGGATCACGATCCGGCCACACGCCGGGTGCGGACTGTTCACCGGGGCCCTGTACGGGCACAGTGACAGCGTCCGGCGCCCCCTGTGACGGCCCCGCCGGGCCGCGGTGACAGCGGGCGCCCGCCCCGCCGCTCCCCGTCCCACCGGGTTCCGGCGGCCGGTCGAGCCTGGCGCCCGGGCCCCGGCTGGCCCATACTGCGCAGGACCGGGACCTGCCCGGGAGGGGGGCCGTGGCGACCACGAGAAGACCCCCGGGAACGTCGGGGAGAGGAGGAAGAACCGAGATGCGACTACTGCTCGTGGAGGACGACGAACGCGTGGCCGCGGCACTCGTCGCGGTGCTGGGCCGGCACGGTTTCCAGGTCAGACACGCCCGCAGCGGCCACGAGGCGCTCGACGCGCTGGTACCGGACGGCAACGAGCCCTATCGGGTGGTCCTGCTCGACCTCGGACTGCCCGACCGCGACGGTTTCGAGGTGTGCAGCCGGATCCGCGCCGGCAGCGGCGTACCGGTGATCATGGTGACCGCGCGCGCCGACATCCGCTCCCGGATCCACGGCCTCAACCTCGGCGCCGACGACTACGTCACCAAGCCCTACGACATGGGCGAGCTGCTCGCCCGGATCCACGCCGTGGCCCGCCGCGGCACCGCGCCGGCCGCCGTCGCCGCCCCCGCGCCGGACGCCGTGCCGCAGCAGCGCGGCCCGCTGGAGTCCCGCGGCATCGTGATCGACCGCGAGCGCCGCCGGGTCAGCGTGGACGGCCGGGACGTGCCGCTCACCCGCAAGGAGTTCGACCTGCTGGCGCTGCTCGCCCAGAGCCCCGGCGTGGTTTACCGCCGCGAGCAGATCTTCAGCGAGGTCTGGCGCAGCGGCTGGGAGGGCAACGGCCGCACCCTTGAGGTGCACATCGGTTCGCTGCGCACCAAGCTCGCCCTGCCCGGCCTGGTCGAGGCCGTCCGGGGCGTCGGCTACCGGCTGATCCCCGAGTCCCCGGCCGCCGTCGCCGAGACGCCGCCCCCGGCCCGCGCGGAGCACTGACCGCACGTGCGCACCCGCCTTCTCGGCATCCTGATCGCGCTGATGCTCTGCGTCCTCGCCGCGCTCGGACTGCCGCTCGCCGCCGCGGTCGCGGCCGCCGAGCAGAGCCGGGTGGTGGTCGACCGCCTGGACGACGCCGCCCGGTTCGCCCAGGACCTGCCCACCTCGGGCGTGTCCGGCCTGGAGTCCGCACTCAAGGGCGACCCGCAGCCGGCCCCCGGCGACCTCAGCCGCCGGCACGCCCTGGGCAACGAGGTGGTCCGCTACCACGAGCTGTACGGGGTGCGGATCGGCATCTTCCAGCGCGACGGCATGCCGATCGCGGTCGCCCCGGCCGACTGGCGGGTGCCGGTCGCCGGCTGGGGCGAGCAGGCCTTCCAGGAGGCGCTCGACGGCCGGCGCAGCCACAACCCGCCCCAGGTCTGGCCGTGGACCCCGGACCGGACGCTCACCGTCGCGACCCCGGTGGTCCGGGACGGCGACGTGGTCGCGGTAGTGCTCAGCGAGTCCCCGACCGGCGCGCTGCGCACCCGCGTCCTGCATCGCTGGCTGGTGATCGGAGCCGGTGAGGCGGCCGCGATGATCGTCGCGGTGCTGCTGGCCGGCCGGCTCACCGAATGGGTGCTGCGTCCGGTCCGCACCCTGGACCGGGCCACCCACGACATCGCCACCGGCCGGATGAACGCCCGGGTGGCGCCCGGCGGCGGACCGCCCGAGCTGCAGCGGCTGGCCCGGTCGTTCAACGAGATGGCCGACCACGTGGTGCTCGCCCTCGACCAGCAGAAGGCCTTCGTCGCGGACGCCTCGCACCAGCTGCGCAACCCGCTGGCGGCGCTGCTGCTGCGGGTCGAGGTGCTGGGCCTGGAGCTGCCCGAGGGGCACGACGAGGAGCTCGGCGGGGTCCGCGAGGAGGGTGTCCGGCTGGCCCGCGTGCTGGACGACCTGCTCGGGCTGGCCACCGCCGAGCACGCCCGCCCCGAGCCGGAGCCGACCGACCTCGCCGTGCTCGCCCTCGCCAGGGCCGACGCCTGGCGGCCGGTGGCCGCGCAGCGCGGGATCGAGCTGGCCTGGGAGGGGCCGGCCCTGGCGCTCGGCCTGGCGGATCCGATCGGCTTCGGGAGCGCGTTGGACGCGGTGCTCGACAACGCGATCAAGTTCGGGCCGGACGGGAGCCGGGTGCGGGTGCTGGTCGCGGTACGGCGTGACGAGGTCGCGGTGACCGTCTCGGACCGGGGGCCGGGCCTCACCGAGGAGGAACTGGCCCGGGCCGGCGACCGGTTCTGGCGCAGCGCGCGCCACCAGAACGTGGACGGTTCGGGCCTCGGGCTGTCGATCGCCCGCACCCTGCTGCAGGCGGCGGGCGGCTCGCTGACCTTCGGCGCGGTCGTGCCGACCGGTCTGGCGGTCACCCTGGCGGTGCCGCGGGCGACCAGGAAGCAGCTCTAGAGCGCCCCGGCCGGGCCCCGGCGGCAGCCGGTCGCCGGGGCGGCCGCTACGGCTTGACCGAGCGGTAGTAGCGCATCGCGCCCTCGTGCAGCGGGAGCGGGTCGGTGTAGACGGCGGTGCGCAGGTCGACGAGCTGGGCGGCGTGCACCTGGGCGCCGATCTGGTCGCGGCTGTCTATCACCGCCCCGGTCATGCCCTGGACCAGGTCGTCGTCGACGTCGGCCCGGGTGATCAGCAGGTTGGGGACGGCCACGGTGGCCACGGCGTCCTTGGGCTCGGCGTTGGGGTAGGTGCCCTTCGGCATGGTGGCCGCGCGGTAGGCGTCGGTGCCGCCGCCCTCGACCTTGTGGACCGCCTCGGCGAGGTCGCCGAGCGGCACGATCCTGATCCGGACGTGGTCGGACAGGTCGGTCAGCGCGCTGGTCGGCAGTCCGCCGGACCAGAAGAACGCGTCCAGCTCGCCGGCCCGCAGGCCGTCGGCCGCGTCGCCGATGCCCAGGAAGGCGGGCTTGATGTCGCGGTCCGGGTCCAGGCCGGCGGCGGCCAGCAGCCGCCGGGTGACCAGGTTGACCCCGGACAGCGACTGGCCGACGCCCACCCGCAGGCCCTTGAGGTCGGCCGTCCGGCGGACCGGCGAGGAGGCCGGGACGACCAGCTGGAGGTAGTCGTCGTAGAGCCGGGCGATCGCCCGGAGCTTCTCCCGGCCGGGCCCGGAGTACTGGGCGACGGCGTCGGCGGTGGCGATCGCGAAGTCGTCGCGGCCGTTGGTCACCCGGGCCAGGTTGTCGATCGACCCCTCCGAGTTGTCCAGCCGCAGCCGGACCCCCGGCATCGCCTTGGCGACGTGGGTCTCCAGCAGCTGCCCGTACCGGTCGTACACCCCGCGCTTCACCCCGGTGGCGAAACCGGTGTCGCCCTGCGGGTAACCGGGCGAGCGGCTCTCCGAGAGCCACCAGCCGCTGAGGCCCGCCGCCACCAGGACCAGCACCATCGCCACCCGCCAGAGCGGGCGGCGGGCCGCCGTGCGGACGGCGCTGCCGAGGTGGGTGCGGGTGTCGGGGGCCATGCAGGGATAGTGCCAGGCGCATGCGGCGAACGGGAGGGGAAAGTCGTTCGCGGCTGCCCGTACCCTGGTCGGGTGAGCGGTGACAGCGGATCGAAGAGCTACAGGGTCGTCACGTACGGCTGCCAGATGAACGTCCATGACTCCGAGCGGCTCTCCGGGCTGCTCGAGGACGCCGGGTACGTGAAGGCCGGGCAGGAGGGCGACCCCGACCTGGTCGTCTTCAACACCTGCGCGGTCCGGGAGAACGCCGACAACAAGCTGTACGGCAACCTCGGGCAGCTGGCACCGGTCAAGACCCGTCACAAGGGCATGCAGATCGCCGTCGGCGGCTGCCTGGCCCAGAAGGACCGCGACACCATCGTCCGCAAGGCCCCCTGGGTCGACGTGGTCTTCGGCACCCACAACATCGGGCACCTGCCGGCGCTGCTGGAGCGGGCCGCGGTCGAGCGCAAGGCCCAGGTCGAGATCCTGGAGTCGCTGGAGACCTTCCCCTCCACCCTGCCCACCCGCCGCGAGTCCGCGTACGCCGCGTGGGTCGCGATCTCGGTCGGCTGCAACAACACCTGCACCTTCTGCATCGTCCCGGCGCTGCGCGGCAAGGAGGAGGACCGCCGCCCCGGCGACGTCCTCGCCGAGATCGAGGCGCTGGTCGACGAGGGCGTCATCGAGGTCACCCTGCTCGGCCAGAACGTCAACGCCTACGGCTCCGACCTGGGCGACCGCGAGGCGTTCTCCAAGCTGCTGCGCGCCGCCGGGCAGATCGAGGGCCTGGAGCGGATCCGCTTCACCTCGCCCCACCCGCGCGACTTCACCGACGACGTGATCGCCGCGATGGCCGAGACCCCGAACGTGATGCACCAGCTGCACATGCCGCTGCAGTCGGGCTCGGACACCGTGCTCAAGGCGATGCGCCGCTCGTACCGGCAGGAGCGCTTCCTGGGCATCATCCGCAAGGTGCGGGAGGCGATGCCGGACGCCGCCATTTCCACCGACATCATCGTGGGCTTCCCCGGCGAGACCGAGGAGGACTTCGAGCAGACCATGCACACGGTCCGCGAGGCCCGCTTCACCAACGCCTTCACCTTCCAGTACTCCAAGCGCCCCGGTACCCCGGCGGCCGACATGGCGGACCAGATCCCCAAGGCCGTCGTCCAGGCCCGCTACGACCGGCTGATCGCCCTCCAGGAGGAGATCTCCTGGGACGAGAACAAGAAGCAGGTCGGCCGCACCCTGGAGGTCCTGGTCGCCGAGGGCGAGGGCAAGAAGGACGACAGGACCGACCGGCTCTCCGGCCGCGCCCCCGACAACCGGCTGGTCCACTTCACCCGCCCGTCGGAGCCGGTCCGGCCCGGCGACATGGTCACGGTGGAGATCACCTACGCGGCCCCGCACCACCTGCTGGCCGAGGGGCCGGCCCTCGCGGTGCGCCGCACCCGGGCCGGGGACGCCTGGGAGAAGCGCCAGGCCCGGCCGGCCGCCAAGCCGGCCGGCGTGATGCTGGGCCTGCCGTCCGTCGGCGCCCCGGCGGCCCTGCCGCTCGCCGCCCCGGCGGGCGGCTGCTGCGGCGACTGAGCGAGCTCCGCGCGCGGCGGCCCGGCGGGATCACGGATCCGGCCGGGCCGCTCGCGTTGTTCGTTACAGTGATCCACATGCTGGTTGCCGCCGCCGTCTGCCCCTGCCCGCCGCTGCTCGTCCCGGAGGTCGCCGCCGGGGCGGCCGCCGAACTGGAGCCGCTCCGCGCGGCCTGCGACGAGGCGGTGGCGGCGGTGCTCGCCGCCGCTCCGGACCTGCTCGTGGTGGTCGGCACCGGCCCCGAGCCCGAGGTGTGGACCGAGGGCGGCGCCGGCTCCTTCCACCGGTACGGCGTGCCGCTGGTGGCCGCGCTGCCGGGCGGCCGGGCCGAGGGTCCGGAGCTGGCGCCCGCGCTGACCGTCGGTGCCTGGCTGCTGCAGCGGGCCGGGGTGACCGTGCCCACCCACGCCTGTGCGGTGCCCGCCGACGCGCCCGCCGACCGGATGCTCGGGCTGGGACAGGGCCTGGCCGGCCTGGCCGACCGGGTCGGGCTGCTGGTGATGGGGGACGGCAGCGCCTGCCGCTCGGTCAAGGCGCCCGGCTACCTGGACGAGCGCGCCGAGGGGTTCGACGCCGCGTCGGCGCGGGCCCTGGGGTCGGCGGACACCGCGGCGCTGGCCGCGCTGGACGCGGACCTGGCCGCCGAGCTGAAGGCCGAGGGACGGGCCCCCTGGCAGGTCCTGGCCGGCGCCGCGGAGGGCGCCGGCCTGACCGGGCGGCTGGGCTACCAGGACGCCCCGTACGGGGTGGGTTACCTGGTCGCGGCCTGGAGCTGACCCGCCGGGCGGGGGCGTCCGTCAGACGGTCGGCCCCGGGGTGCCGCCGGCGGGGGCGTCGGGGCCGGACGTCGGGGGCTTGTGGGCGAAGTCGTCCACCGCCCCCTTGGCCTTGCTGGTGCCGTGCTCGATCTTCTCGGCGTACTTGCCCTTGGTGGCCTTGTCGATCGCGCCGCCGGCTTTGTCGACCGCCTGCTCGATCTGCGCGCTGTGCTTGCCGGCGAACTCGCCGGCCTTGTCCTTGAGCTCTCCGGCCTTGCCCTTGAGGTTGTCCATCAGACCCATGGCGCCTCACCCTTCCTCGTCCGTTTCCCTCACAACGTCCGTCGCGGGCGAACCGTTCGCAAGGACCCGGCGCGGCCGAAAACGGAGGTAATCGGTCATATGGTCGCCCGATCGGACGGGCCGGCCGGGGAGGGCCGTCGGCGGGTCGCCGTTTTTGGCAGACTTGACCGGTGAGCAGCTCCCCCACCGCCCCGCCCGCCCGCCCCGTCGAGCCCGGCCGGCCCCGCGTCGTCTCGGTCGTCGGCGCGACCGCCGCCGGCAAGTCCGACCTGGCCGTCGCCGTCGCCCGCGCGCTCGGCGGCGAGGTGATCAACACCGACTCGATGCAGCTCTACCGGGGCATGGACATCGGCACCGCCAAACTCACGACGGACGAGCGCGGCGGGATCCCGCACCACCTGCTGGACATCTGGGACGTCACCGAGGCCGCCAGCGTCGCCGAGTACCAGCGGTCGGCCCGGGCCGTGATGGACCGGCTGCTCGCGGCCGGCCGCACCCCCGTCCTGGTCGGCGGCTCCGGGCTGTACGTCCGGGCGGCGATCGACGAGATGGAGTTCCCCGGCACCGACCCGGAGGTCCGCGCCCGGCTGGAGGCCGAACTGGCCGAAGCCGGCCCGTACGTGCTGCACCGGCGGCTGGCCGCACTGGACCCCGCCGCGGCCGAGGCGATCCTGACCGGCAACGGCCGGCGGATCGTCCGCGCGCTGGAGGTCATCGAGATCACCGGGCAGCCGTTCACCGCCAACCTGCCGACGAACACCGCCGTGTACGACGCCGTGCAGATCGGCGTCGCGGTGCCCCGGCCCGAGCTGGACGAGCGGATCACCCTGCGGGTGGACCGGATGTGGCAGGCCGGGCTGCTCGACGAGGTGCGGGAGCTGGAGAAGGTCGGCCTGCGGGAGGGGCGGACGGCCTCCCGGGCGCTCGGCTACCAGCAGGTGCTGGACCACTTCGCGGGGGAGTGCACCGAGGACGAGGCGCGAGCCGAGACCGTCCGGGCCACCAAGCGGTTCGCCCGGCGACAGGAGTCGTGGTTCCGCCGGGACGACCGGATCCACTGGCTCGCCCGCCCGGCCGGCACCGATCCGGTCGAGCTGCTCGGCTGCTCGCTGGAGCTGATCGACCGTCAGGAACCCGCCGTCCGATAGGCGGTTTCCGGCCACCCGGCGGTGCAGCTGCGCGCGCAGACGGCCGTGCAGGACGACCCGGCGGTCACGGCCGGATCACGTGATGGCCACGGATCACCCGTCTACCCCGGTCAGGCCCGGAACGCCCCCCTGGACATGCCATCATCGATGCCATAAGGGATCGGCCGGGCGGCCGATCGTGCCCGGCCGCGAGTTCGCACTCGTGTCGAACTGTCAGGGGAGGCCGCGTGTCGACGGGTACCGGCCCCGAAACCGGCCAGAGCGCCGGACAGCGGAGCGGCCGTGCCGCCACCGCGCAGGCCGACGGCCTCGACGCCTCGACGCTGCCCGATCTGCCGGTCCTGCCGGGCCTCGACGCACCCACCTCCTACGCGGTCGCCCTGCCGGCGCTGGACAGCGCCCCGGCCGGTGCCGTGCACGAGCGTGAGATCCGCCCGCGCCGCCGGCTCCGCTGGTGGCAGACCCTGCCGATCGCCCTGCTGGCCACCGCCGGTTCGCTGATGTTCGCCTTCCCGCTGGCGTTCGGCTCGGCCGGGGCCGGATCGGCGATGATCGGGATGCTCGGCCTGCTGCTCACCGCGGCCTCGGTCGGCTGGGGCGCGATGGCCGCCCGGCACGCCGGCTACAAGTGGCCGGGTCTGCCGCGCCGCGGCACCGGCGAGCGGGCCGGGTGGAAGTCGATCGTGATCTACACGCTGATCGTGCTGGCCGCCTGCGCGCTGGCCCTGTGGCGAGTGGTCCGGCTCTCCGGTCGGTAGGGCCCGGGTGCGGCCGTCCGGTTCGTCCGCGCGGTCCGTCCGTCCCGTGCTGCCCCGTCCGTCCGCCCCGCCCGCCCGTCCGCCCGGTGGAACCGGAGCGCGGCCGTCCGGCCCGGCTCGGTAGCATCGGGAGGGTGACCGCCTCCTCCGCTCAGCCCGTCGGCCTCCCCTTCCTCAAGGGGCACGGCACCCAGAACGACTTCGTCATCGTCCCCGACCCGGACGGCCGGCTGGACCTCGGCCCGCGCGCCGTCGCCGCGCTCTGCGACCGCAGGGCGGGGATCGGCGGGGACGGGCTGCTGCGGGTGGTGCGCTCCGCCGCCGACCCGGCCGCGGCCGGCCTGGCCGACCGGGCCGAGTGGTTCATGGACTACCGCAACTCGGACGGCTCGATCGGCGAGATGTGCGGCAACGGGGTCCGGGTCTTCGCCCGCTACCTGGTCGAGGCCGGGCTGGCCGAGCCGGGCGAGCTGGCGGTGGCCACCCGGGCCGGGGTGCGGACGGTGCGGATCGCCGAGGACGCCGAGGACGGCACGCCCGGCGAGGTCACCGTGGACATGGGCCGCGCGGTGCTGCCCGGCCCGGACGGGATCGAGGTCGCCGTCGGCGAGCGGCGCTGGCCGGCCCTGAACGTGAACATGGGCAACCCGCACGCGGTGGCCTTCGTCGAGAGCCTGGACCACGCCGGCGACCTGCTGGCCGCGCCGGCGACGAGCCCCGAGGGGGCCTACCCGGAGGGCGTCAACGTCGAGTTCGTGGTGGACCGGGGCCCGCGCCACGTCGCCATGCGGGTGCACGAGCGCGGCTCCGGCGAGACCCGCTCCTGCGGCACCGGCGCCTGCGCCGTCGCGGTGGCCGCCGCCCGCCGGGACGGCGTCGACCCGGCGGTCACCGGCGAGGCCGTCACCTACACGGTGGACGTCCTGGGCGGCCGGCTGATGATCACGGAGTACCCGGACGGCCGGGTGGAGAAGACCGGTCCGGCGGTGATCGTGGCCCGTGGCGAGCTGGAGCCGGGTCTGACGGCCGCACAGGAGGGGTGACACCCGCACGGCAGTGCGGAGCCGGTCGCGTCGGGCGGTGTGGTTGGCCGGTTTGCCCAATCCGTATGCGGCCGAATCCCCCCGTTCGGGTGATACCGATGACGGACGGGAAGCAGGGCATCGCGGAACGTGCTCTGCTCGGTAGCATGGACCACCGGGTCGGCCCAAGCTCCCGGTGACCGCTGCCGGAGGTGCCGATGACCATCGAAGCCGGGCAGCCCCTGGCGGGGCAGCCGACGACCGCACGGCAGGCCGGGCCCAGACGGCCCCTCGGAGGGCTGGGCCGGGCCGCCCTCGGCCGGGCCGGCCGGGCCGCGCTGCTGGCCACCGACCGCCCGCCGGTGCCGGACGCCCTCGAACCGCTGGTCCAGGCGCACCGGCGGCACCACCCGCAGGCCGACCTCGGCCTGCTCGGGCGCGCCTACCGGCTGGCCGAGGCCAGCCACCGCGGGCAGAAGCGGAAGAGCGGCGAGCCCTACATCACCCACCCGCTCGCCGTCACCATGATCCTGGCCCAACTCGGCGCCGGGACGACCACGTTGGTCGCCTCGCTGCTCCACGACACCGTGGAGGACACCGAGTTGACGCTGGAGCAGGTGGGCGCCGGGTTCGGGCCCGAAGTCGCCTACCTGGTCGACGGCGTGACCAAACTGGAGAAGGTCGACTTCGGCGCCGCCGCCGAGGCCGAGACCTTCCGCAAGATGCTGGTCGCCACCGGGGACGACGTCCGGGTCATGGTGATCAAGCTGGCCGACCGGCTGCACAACATGCGCACCATCCGGCACATGAAGCCGGCCAGCCAGGTGCGGATCGCCAAGGTCACCCGGGACGTGCTGATCCCGCTGGCCGAACGGCTCGGGATCCAGGTGCTCAAGGCGGAGCTGGAGGACATCGTCTTCGCCACCCTGCACCCCGAGGAGCACGCTCGCGCCCGCGCCCTGCTCACCCGCCACGAGGCGGGCCAGGACACCCTGTTGGAGCCGTTCGCCCGGGCCCTGGACCGCCAGCTCGCCGAGGCCGGGATCGCCGCCGAGGTCACCGTCCGCCCCCGGCACGGCGTCTCGCTGCACCGGGTCCTGCTCAAGCGGGCCGCCGCGCCCGGCCCGGACGGCAGGCCGCAGGGGCCGCAGCCCGCCGACTTCGGGCGCCTGCTGGTGGTGGTCGAGGAGAACGCCGACTGCTACGCCGTGCTCGGCGAGCTGCACACCTGCTGGACGCCGCTGCCCGGCGAGTTCAAGGACTTCGTGGCCGCCCCCAAGTTCAACCTCTACCAGTCCCTGCACACCGCGGTGGCGCTGGCCGGCGGCGAGGTCGTCGAGGTGCTGGTGCGCACCCGGAGGATGCACGAGGTCGCCGAGACCGGCGTGGTCGCGCTCGGCGACCCCGGACAGCCGGGCGGCGGCGACCAGGGCGGCGACGAACTGGACCGCACCGACCCGGCCCGGCCCGGCTGGCTCTCCCGACTGCTGGAGTGGCAGCAGGAGACCCCGGACCCGGACGCCTTCTGGTCCGCGCTCACCGCCGACCTGGCCGGGGACCGCGAGATCACTGTCGTCACCGAGCATGGCGAAACGCTTCAGCTGAGGGCCGGCGCCAGCTGCGTGGACGCCGCGTACCTGCTCGGCGAGGAGACCGGCCACCGCTGCATCGGGGCCCGGGTGAACGGCCGGCTCACCGCGCTCTCCACCGTCCTGCGGGACGGCGACCGGGTGGCCATCCTCACCGACGAGCCCGCGGCGCCCGCCGGGTCCGCGACGCCCGACGGCGCCGGGACGCCCGGCCGGGAGGACGGCGCCCCGTCCGGGCCCGGCCGCCACCGCGCCGAACCGTCCGGCCCGGCGCCCGAGTGGCTGGCGCACGTCCGGACCCCGGCGGCCCGGCTGGCCATCGAACGCTGGCTGGCCGACCACCCGCCGCGCCGTCCGGTGGTCCGCACCGGCCCCTCGGCCGGGCAGCCGGCGCCGCCCGCGCACCGCGCCGCCCCCGACCGGCCGGCCGCCCCGGTCACCGTGGCCGGCCGCCCCGGTGCTCCGGTCCGGCTGGCGCGCTGCTGCACCCCCGTACCGCCCGACGCGATCGCGGGCTACCCGATCCGGGGCGGCGCGGTCGCCGTGCACCGGGCCGGCTGTCCGGCGGGGGAGCGGATGCGGGCCGACGGCCGCGGTGCGCTGGAGGTCGACTGGCGGCCGGGCGCGCCGCCCGCGGGCTACCGGGCCACCCTGCGCGCCGAGGCGCTGAACCGGCCCCGCCTGCTCGCCGACCTCACCGCGGCGATCTCGGAGGAGGGGGTCGGGATCGTCTCCGCCGAGGTCGAGCCGCCGCAGGAACTCCGGGTCCGGCACACCTACACCGTCGAGCTGCCCGACCCGGCCTCGCTCGCCGCCGTGCTCCGGGCCATGCTGAAGGTCTCCGGCGTGTACGACGTCAGCCGACCGCACGCCCCGGCGGGCGGCGGCGGAGGGCGGACCCCGGCGGGCGGGGCGCCGGGGGAGGCCGTGCGGGAGGCGGCGGGGGAGGGGCCGGCGGACTCGCCGGACGACGCGCCGCCGGAAAATGGGGATGACCGGTCCGCACCGGGCGTGCGACCATCATGGGGAATTCACGGCCGGACCGCGGCGTTCACCGGGCAGAGGAGTCTCAGCCGGTCCCTCGGTCCCGAGGGGTAGCTCACACCTCGCCCGAGTGGTAGACGGGGCGGCAGCTGGGCAGACTCCGGGCACGACCGTCCGTACGGTCGCGCACAGGCCACCCGTACCAGCAGCCTAAGGACAGAATGACCTCCACGTTCGACACCCGCGACCACGCCGACGCCCCGCGCCGCACGGACGGTCTGCGGGCGGAAGCCCTCATGGACGAGGACCTCGCGGCCATCGACGAGGACCTCGGCCACCACTACGACGGCGACCAGTACGACCGCAGCGAGCGTGCCGCGCTGCGCCGCGTCGCCGGCCTCTCCACCGAACTCCAGGACGTCACCGAGGTCGAGTACCGACAGCTCCGCCTGGAGCGCGTGGTGCTCGTCGGTGTCTGGACCGACGGCACCGTCGAGGAGGCGGAGAACTCGCTCGCCGAGCTCGCCGCCCTGGCCGAGACGGCCGGCTCCGAGGTGCTGGACGGCGTCATCCAGCGCCGCGACAAGCCCGACGCCGCCACCTACATCGGCTCCGGCAAGGCCAAGGAACTGCGCGACATCGTCGCCGCGACCGGGGCCGACACCGTCGTCTGCGACGGTGAGCTCACCCCCGGCCAGCTGATCCACCTGGAAGACGTGGTCAAGGTCAAGGTCGTCGACCGGACGGCCCTGATCCTCGACATCTTCGCCCAGCACGCCAAGTCCCGCGAGGGCAAGGCGCAGGTCTCGCTCGCGCAGATGCAGTACATGCTTCCGCGCCTGCGCGGCTGGGGTCAGTCGCTCTCCCGGCAGATGGGTGGTGGCGGCGCCGGCTCGTCCGGCGGCGGCATGGCCACCCGTGGTCCCGGTGAGACGAAGATCGAGACCGACCGTCGTCGGATCCGCGAGAAGATGGCGAAGCTCCGCAGGGAGATCGCCGACATGAAGAAGGGCCGCGACACCAAGCGGCAGGAGCGCCGGCGCCACCAGGTGCCGTCGGTCGCCATCGCCGGCTACACCAATGCCGGCAAGTCCTCCCTGCTCAACCGGCTCACCGGTGCGGGCGTGCTGGTGGAGAACTCCCTGTTCGCCACCCTCGACCCGACCGTGCGCCGGGCGCAGACGCCGAGCGGCCGGGTCTACACCCTGGCCGACACCGTCGGCTTCGTGCGGCACCTGCCGCACCACCTGGTCGAGGCGTTCCGCTCCACCATGGAGGAGGTCGCCGACGCCGACCTCATCCTGCACGTGGTGGACGGCTCGCACCCCGAGCCGGAGACCCAGCTGGCCGCCGTCCGCGAGGTGGTCGTCTCGGTCGACGCGCAGAACGTGCCCGAGATCGTGGTGATCAACAAGGCCGACGCCGCCGACCCGCTGGTGCTCCAGCGGCTGCTGCGCCGCGAGCCGCACGCCATCGTGGTGTCGGCCCGCACCGGCCAGGGCATGGAGGAGCTGCTCAAGCTCATCGACGACGAGCTGCCGCGCCCGGCCG
Organism: Streptomyces sp. BE20; assembly: GCF_036322525.1. Classification (NCBI taxonomy): domain Bacteria; kingdom Bacillati; phylum Actinomycetota; class Actinomycetes; order Kitasatosporales; family Streptomycetaceae; genus Streptomyces; species Streptomyces sp. BE20. The sequence goes on from NZ_JAQYWW010001060.1 coordinate 50,670, forward strand.
TCGAGGTGCACGTCCTCGTCCCGTACACCCAGGGCGGCCTGGTCTCCCGGGTGCACGCCGAGGGCGAGTTGATCGCCACCGAGCACACCGCGGACGGCACGCTGCTGCACGCCAAGGTGCCGGCCGAGCTGGCCGCCGAGCTGGAGCGCTACACCGTGGCGCTGACGCCGCAGGGCTGATCCGGTACGCCGACGGGCCCCGGTCCGCCCTCCCGAGGGAGGGCGGACCGGGGCCCGTCGGCGTACGGCCGGTTACTTCTTCTTGGAGATCCAGTCCAGCGCCTGCTTGGCGACCGTCTCCAGGTACGGCCCGCTCAGCGAGGTGTGGTCCTGGGTGCCGATCGAGGTGTTGGAGACCAGGGCGGTCCGGCCGTCCGGCATCGGCGCGAACCAGCCGCCGCCGCTGGAGCCCTGGGTCATGTTGCAGCCGATGGTGAGCATCGACGGGCGCTTCGGGTCGAAGGAGAGCCGGGTCGGCTTCCCGCCCTCGCACTTGTAGAGCTCCTGGCCGTCGAACGGCTTGAAGAGCGGGTAGCCGACGGCCGAGACGGCGACCTTGTCGCGCGGGGCGTCGAACCAGACCGGGACGGCCGAGCCGACCGTCTCCTCCAGCGACTTGCCGGTGTCGTTCTGGTTGCTCACCCGCATGATCGCGAAGTCGTACTGGCTGGCCGCGTCGCCGGTGCCGCCGCCCTCGACCAGCCACTGCGGCGAGGTCACCACGTCCTTCGCCCACCAGGTGCCGAGCGGTGCGAGCTCGGCCAGCGGGGCCTTCTTGCCGCCGCTGGAGGCGCCGGAGTTGTTGTAGGCCGGCACGAAGACCAGGTCCTTGAAGTACTTGCCGCCCTTGCCCGGGTGGACGCAGTGGCCGGCCGTCCAGACCAGGTTGCTCCTGCCCGGGTGCGCCGGGTCGGCGATCACGGTGGCCGAGCAGTTGCCGCGACCGCCGTCGGCGGAGAAGAAGATCTTCCCGGAGGGCTGCTTGGTGTACGGGCGCGGCACCGGCACGGCCTTGACCACCGGCGGCTCGGGGTCGGTGACCCCGGCGTCGCCGGCCGGCTTGGCGGTGGGCGGCGCCGGGTCGGCCGGCTTGGAGTCGCCCATCTTGTCCGGGTTCCAGAAGTCCTTCACGATCGGGTTGTTGAAGACGTTCTTGGACGCCCACTTGTCCCAGTCGTCGAAGGTCCACTTCGTCAGGTCGTCCCAGCTCTTCGGCAGGCCCTCCAGCAGGCCGCTCGGGAGACCCGTCGGGAGCGTGATGCCGCCGATCGCGCCGCTGCCGCCCCCCGTGGCGGTGGCACTGCCCGTGGCGGGCGGCGGCGCGGCGGTACCTTCGCCGCCGGAGGGCCCGTCCGGGCCGCAGGCGGTGACGGCGAGCAGGGTCCCCGCGGCGAGGGCCGCGGCCACGGCTGACCGGTGGATCACTGGCATGGTGTGCTTCCCCCTGGTAGTTCGGCGTACGGGCGGCGCACCGCCGCCTCGGAGTCTTTCACTGGGCATCAGGACGGCACCGGCCGACCCCCGGGTTCCGGGCGCGGCCGGCGGTCACCGATCTGTGACGTGGACCGCGCGGCCTCGGTGGGGTGGTCCCGCCCGGCTCGTCGGTACGAAGGGCCCTCCCTCCCCCTGAGCGGTGAACAACGGCCGTTCTTCACCCGGACGAGTGAGCCGTTCTTGTGATCACTCGTCAGGGATAGGTAACCCTTACCTGACGCGACGGTGCGAGCGCCCGCCAGTTCCTCTCCACCCCACGCGCGTCGGCATCCCACGCGCCCCAAGGAGCAGCATTGAGCACCGCCCTCACCGGAGCACCGCCCGACGTCCCGTCCGCCACGGCCCCGCCCCTCCCGGTCGCCGTTCCGGCGCCCGCCGCCGCGCCGGTGCCCGCCCCGGCCGCCGCCGCGCCGGTGCCCGCCCCGGCCGCCGCCGCGCCGGCGGTCTCCGCCCCGGTGCCCGCCCCGGCGGTCGAGGGCCGGGCGGACCGGCTGCTCCACCCGGATCCGGCCGTCGCCGCCGAACAGGCGGCCCTGGAGGCCCTGCTGCGTTGCTGGGCCCGCGAGACCGGCGCCACCCCCGGCCCGGACGGGCACCTGCGGATCGCCGTCCTCGGCGGCGCCGCCCGGCTCTCCGCCCCCGTCCACCACTGGTCGCCGGCCGGCTGGCACCGCTTCGGTTCGGCCACCCTCGCCGCGGGCCCCGGCACCGCCGACGCCCCCGTGGACGCCGTCACCGCCGCCGCCCTGCTCGCCGCGGCGGCAGCCGACCGGCCCGACCCCGGACAGATCGCCGACCTCGCCGCCCGGGTCGCGGACTCGGTGGTCCGCACCGCCGACATCCTCACCCACCACCGGGCCACCCCCGCCCCGCCCGCCGGCGGGCCGGAGGGCTCCCGGTTCCTCGCCGCCGAACAGTCCCTCCTGCTCGGCCACCCGATGCACCCCACCCCGAAGAGCCGGGACGGCCTCGGCCCCGCCCAGAGCGCCGCCTACTCGCCGGAACTGCACGGCTCCTTCCAGGTGCACTGGTACGCCGTCGACCGGGAGCTCCTCGCGGCCGGCTCGGCCCTCCCCGAGAGCGTCGACCGGATCACTGCCCGGCTCCTCGGCGACGCCGCCCTGTTGCCGCCCGGCACCGCGGCCCTGCCGCTGCACCCCTGGCAGGCCCGCGAACTGGCACACCGCCCGGCCGTCGCCGCCCTGCTCGCCGAAGGCCGGCTGCACGACCTCGGCCCGGTCGGCGCGGCCTGGTACCCCACCTCCTCGGTCCGCACCGTCTACCGGCCCGGCACCCCCTGGATGCTGAAGCTCTCGCTCGGCCTGCGGATCACCAACTCCCGCCGGGAGAACCTCCGCAAGGAGCTCCACCGCGGCCTGGAGATGCACCGGCTGCTGGAGAGCGGCCTCGGCGCCGAATGGCGGGCCGCCCACCCCGGCTTCGACGTGGTCCGCGACCCCGCGTGGATCGGCGTCGACCACCCGGGCCTGGGCGATCCGGGCGGCCTGGACACCGTGCTCCGCGCCCAGCCCTTCGCGCCCGCCGACCGCGCCTACTGCGTGGCCGGGCTGGTCGCCGAACGGCCGGACGGCACCGCCGCCACGGGGATCGAGGGGATCGCGGGCGCCGCGGCGTCCGCGGCCACCGGGGGCACCGCCGGGACCGTGCCGTCCCGCCTCGGTGACACCCTGCGCGCCCTCGCCGCCCGCACCGGCCGCCCGCTGCGCACCGTCGCCGCCGAATGGTTCCTGCGCTACCTGGACGCCGTCGTGCTGCCCGTCCTCTGGCTGGACGGACAGGCCGGCATCGCGCTGGAGGCGCACCAGCAGAACAGCCTCGTCCTGCTCGACGCCGACGGCTGGCCGCGCGGCGGCCGCTACCGCGACAACCAGGGCTACTACTACCGGCAGAGCGCCGCCGACCGGCTCACCGCCCGGCTGCCCGGCCTCGGCGCGCAGAGCGACACCTTCCTCGACGACCAGGTGATCGACCACCACTTCGCCTACTACCTGGGCATCAACCACGTCCTCGGCCTGATCGGCGCCCTCGGCTCCCAGCAACTCGCCGACGAGGCCCTGCTGCTGGCCGCGCTGCGCCGGTTCCTCGCCGGACCGGCCGCCGGCGCCACCGGCTCCACGCTGCCCGCGCTGCTGCTGGACGCCCCCACCCTGCCCTGCAAGGCCAACCTGCTCACCCGGCTCAACGGCATGGACGAACTGGTCGGCTCGGTCGCCACCCAGTCCGTCTACGTCGACATCCCCAACCCGGTGGCCGGCGCGTGACGACGCCCGACGACCCGTCCGGCTGGGGTGCCATGCCCACCCCCGCCGGCGAGTTCCGGCTCCGCCCGGTCCGGCTCCCCGCCGACCTCGCGCTGCTCGTCCGCTGGATGAACGACCCCGAGGTCGACGCCTTCTGGGAGCTCGCCGGCCCGCAGGCGGGCACCGAACGGCACGTCCGGGCCCAGCTCGACGGCGACGGGCGCAGCGTGCCCTGCCTCGGCCTGCTCGACGACGCCCCGATGAGTTACTGGGAGGTCTACCGGGCCGACCTCGACCCGCTCGCCGCGCACTACCCCGCCCGGCCGCACGACACCGGCCTCCACCTGCTGCTCGGCCCGGCGGCCAGCCGCGGCCGGGGCCTCGGCGCCACCCTGCTGGCCGCGCTGGCCGCCCGTGTCCTGCGGGAACGTCCGCGGTGCGAGCGGGTGGTCGCCGAACCCGACGTCCGCAACCGGCGCTCGGTCCGGACCTTCGAACGGGCCGGGTTCCGGCTCGCCGCCGAACTCGATCTGCCCGGCAAACGCGCCGCGCTGATGGTCCGCGACCGGCTCCCGGATCCCACCCTCCGCCTCCCGGATCCCGCCACGTCCCACGGCCCGCACCCCGTCACCTCCGGCGGCCCGGACGCCGCGGCGTCCCGCCCCGCGCCCGGACCCGCATCCCGTCAACCCACGCATCCCGCCTAGGACACCTCCCGACTCATGGACACCCCAGCAGCCCCGCCCGAGCCGTACGACCTGCTCGGCGTCGGCATCGGCCCGTTCAACCTCTCGCTCGCCGCGCTCGCCGAACCCGTGCCCGGCCTGCGCACCCTCTTCTGCGACCAGCGACCGGAGTTCCGCTGGCACCCCGGCATGCTGGTCGACGGTGCGCGGATGCAGGTGCCGTTCCTCGCCGACCTGGTCTCGCTGGCCGACCCGACCAACCCCTGGTCCTTCCTGAACTACCTGCGCGAACAGGACCGGCTCTTCCCGTTCTACTTCACCGAACGCTTCCAGCTCACCCGCCGCGAGTACGACCACTACTGCCGCTGGGCGGCCGGCCGGCTCGCCAACTGCCGCTTCGCCACCGAGGTCACCTCCCTGCACTGGGCAGGCGACCGGTACCGCGCCGAACTGCGGGAGACCGCCACCGGCCGGTCGACCACGGTCGAGGCGTACCACCTCGTGCTCGGCGTCGGCACCCGGCCGGTCCGCCCCGAGGCCTTCGCCGCGCTCGACGGCCACCCCGGAGCCTTCCACTCCGCCGACTACCTCGACCGGCGCGACGGGCTGTCCGGGGCCCGGGACATCACCGTGGTCGGCAGCGGCCAGTCCGGTGCCGAGGTCTTCCTCGACCTGCTGCGCCGCCACGACGGCGACGGGGTCCGGCTGCGCTGGCTCACCCGCACCCGGGCGCTCGCGCCGATGGAGTACTCCAAGCTCGGCCTGGAACACTTCACCCCCGACTACACGCGGTACTTCCACGGCCTGCCCGCAGCCGTCCGGGGCGCCCTGGTCGAGGCGCAGTGGCAGTTGCACAAGGCCGCCTCCGCCGAGACCCTCGCCGAGATCCACGACCACCTGTACGAGCGGACCGTGGGCCGGCCGATCGACGCCGCCCCGGTCGACATCACCCCCGGCACCGCCGTCACCGACGCCCGGCCCGGTCCCTGCGGGGGACTCGAACTCCGCTGCCGGCACACCGACTCCGGCGCCGAGCACGTCCTGCGGACCGACGCGGTGGTGCTCGCCACCGGCTACCGCGCCGCCCGCCCCGCCGCCCTCGAACCCCTCTCCCACCTGATCGACTGGGACGAGGACGGCCGCTACCGGGTCGACCTCTCCCACCGGGTGGCCACCCTCCCCGAGGTGACCGGCGGCCTCTACGTGCAGAACGCCGAGCTGCACACCCACGGCGTCGGCACCCCCGACCTCGGGCTCGGCGCCCACCGGGCCGCGGTGATCCTCAACGCCGTGACCGGCCGGACCGTCCACCGGTTGCCCGCCCGGACCGCCTGGACCGGCTTCGCGCCTCCCGTCGGAGTCCGGCGCCCTCCCGCCGGTGACCCCCGCCCCGGTGACCCCCGCACCGGTGCCGACCGTGCCCCCGCCGACCACCTCTCCGCCGACCACCTCTCCGCCGACCACGCCCCCGCCGACCACGTCCCCGCCGTCCCCCGACCCCAGGAGCCGACCCGTGCCGCAACCGCCGGCCGCTGAACCGCCGCTGTACCTGCCCCCGCAGCTCACCGCCGGGCACTGGCAGCGGGCCGGCCGCGCGCTGCTGGCCAAGATGCTCGGCGAGTTCGCCTACGAGGAGCTCATCACCCCCGTCGAGACCGGAACCCCGGTCCCGACGGGAGACCGCGCCGCGCCGGGGGACCGCGCCGGGACCGGCGCCGGCCGCGACCACCTGCTCAAGCTGCCCGAGGCCGAGTACCGCTTCGCCGCCCGGCGCGGCGCCTACGGGAGCTGGCTCGTCGACCCCGCCTCCGTCCGCTGCACCCAGCCCGACGGCCTCGACCCGCTGCGCTTCCTGCCCTACGCCCGGCACGTCCTCGGCCTGCGCGGCGACACCACCGGCCACCTGATCCGTGAACTCACCGCCACCCTGATCGCCGACGCCCACCTCCTCGCCACCGGCCTCACCGCCGCCGAACTCGCGGACCTCGGGCACACCGACCTGGAGGGCCGGCAGGGCGGCCACCCGTGGATCGTCCCGAACAAGGGCCGGATCGGCTTCTCCGCCACCGACGCCGCCCGCTGGGCCCCGGAGGCCCGCACCCCCCGGCCACTGCCCTGGATCGCCGTCCACCGCAGGCTCGCCGAGTACCGCGGCGTCCCCGGCCTGACCGACCCCGAGCAGCTCTACCGGCGCGAGCTGGACGACCCCGCCGCGCTGCGCGCCGCGCTGGGCCCCGACGCCGACGACTACCTGTTGCTGCCGGTCCACCCCTGGCAGTGGGACGAGACCGTCGTCCCGCTCTTCGCCCCCTGGATCGCCTCCGGCGAGATCGTCCCGCTCGCCAGCGACGGCGACCTGCGGCTGCCCCAGCAGTCGATCCGCTCCTTCTTCAACCGGAGCCGTCCCGACCGCTGCACCGTCAAGCTGCCGCTCGCCGTCCTCAACACCCTGGTCTGGCGCGGCCTGCCGACCGAGCGCACCCTGGCCGCGCCCGCCGTCACCGCCTGGATCCACGGACTGCGCGACGCGGACCCGTTCCTGCGCGAGGAGTGCCGGGTGGTGCTCCTCGGCGAGATCGCCTCCGTCACGGTCGACCACCCGCTCTACCGCGAGCTGCCGGAGGCCCCGTACCAGTACAAGGAACTGCTCGGCGCTATCTGGCGCGAACCGCTCGGTCCCGCCCTGGACCCGGGCGAGCACGGCCGCACCCTGGCGGCCCTGCTGCAGACCGGCACCGACGGCCGGGCGCTCGTCGCGGAACTGGTCGCCCGCTCCGGGCTCACCCCCGCCGAGTGGACCGGCCGGCTGTTCGCCGCGATGCTGCCGCCCCTGCTGCACTTCCTCTACCGGTACGGGCTGGTCTTCTCCCCGCACGGCGAGAACGCCATCGTCGTCTTCGACGAGCACGACGTGCCGGCCCGGCTGGCGGTCAAGGACTTCGTCGACGACGTCAACCTGAGCGACCAGGACCTGCCCGAACTCCGGGGCCTGCCCGCCGAGGTGGACTCCGTACTGCTGCGCGAGGACCCTCCGGGCCTCTGCCAGTTCCTGCACTCCGGGCTCTTCATCGGCGTCTACCGGTACCTGGCGCCGCTGCTGGAGGCGCAGGCCGGACTGCCCGAGGGGGAGTTCTGGGCGCTGCTGCGCGCCGAGGTCCTCCGGTACCAGGAGCGCTTCCCCGACCTGGCGGAGCGGTTCGCGCTCTTCGACCTGTTCCGGCCGCGGATCGACCGCCTCTGTCTCAACCGCAACCGGCTGTTGCTGGACGGCTACGGAGACCGCCCGCACCGCCCGCACGCGGCCCGGCACGGCACCGTCCCGAACGCGCTCGCGGAAGGGGGAACGGTGCAGCTGCCCGGCCGACGGGGCCGGATTGTCACCCCCGCCCCGTAGGCTGGGACGGTCATGACGAACGACTCCGAATCCCAGGTCCCCGCCGAGGACGCCGCCGACGGCGTCGACTCCGCGGACACCCCGGACGCCCCGGTCGAGGCCGTCCCCCGGTCCCGCATCCCCGAGCTGCTGCATGCCGCGGTGGCCTCCGTCGGCGGCGTCGAGCGCCCCGGCCAGCTCCGGATGGCCGAGGCCGTGGCCGACGCCGTCGACAACGGCGAACACCTGCTGGTCCAGGCCGGCACCGGCACCGGCAAGTCCCTCGCCTACCTGGTGCCGGCGCTCGCCCACGGGGACCGGGTGGTGGTCGCCACCGCCACGCTGGCGCTCCAGCGCCAGCTGGTCGAACGGGACTTGCCGCGCACCGTGGAGGCCCTGCACCCGGTGCTGCGCCGCCGCCCGCTGTTCGCGATGCTCAAGGGCCGCTCCAACTACCTCTGCCTCCACCGGGCCAACGAGGGCACCCCGGGCGACGAGGGCGAGGGCCTCTTCGACCCGGTGGAGGCCCTGGGCGGCCCCACCGGCAAGCTCGGCCAGGAGGTGCTCCGGCTGCGCGACTGGGCCGAGGAGACGGAGACCGGCGACCGGGACGACATGAGCCCCGGCGTCTCCGACAAGGCCTGGGCCCAGCTCGCGGTCACCTCCAAGGAGTGCCTGGGCGCCACCCGGTGCGCGTACGGGCAGGAGTGCTTCGCCGAGAAGGCCCGCGAGCGGGCCAAACTCGCGGACGTGGTGGTCACCAACCACGCGATGCTGGCGATCGACGCCATCGAGGGTGCGCCGGTGCTGCCCGAGCACGAGCTGCTGATCGTCGACGAGGCCCACGAACTGGTCAACCGGGTCACCGGCGCGGCCACCGCCGAGCTCACCGTCGGCGCGGTGAACCGCGCGGTCAAGCGGGCCGCCCGGCTGGCCAACGAGAAGGCGGTGGACGCGCTCCAGGCCGCGGCCGAGAACTACCACGGCCTGATGGAGACCGCCCAGCCCGGTCGGGTCGAGGAACTGCCCGAGTACCTGGCGTACGCGGTCACCGCGATCCGGGACGCCTCCCGGCAGGTGATCACCTCGCTCGGCGAGACCAGGGACAAGGCGCTCACCGACGAGGACGCCGTCCGCAAGCAGGCGATGGCCGCCGCCGAGACGCTGCACGAGACCGCCGACCGGCTGCTCCGGGACTCCGAGTACGACGTGGTCTGGATCGAGCGCAGCGACCGCTTCGGCCTGGGCACCGCCTCGCTGCGGGTCGCCCCGCTGAGCGTCTCCGGTCTGCTGCGCGAGGGCCTGTACAAGGAGCGGTCGGTGGTGCTCACCTCGGCCACGCTCAAGCTCGGTGGGGACTTCAACGGCGTCGCCGCGTCGGTCGGCCTGCCGTCCGACGCGCGGCTGCCGGACGCACGCACGCCGGGCGACAACCCCGCTGCGGCCGGCTCCGGCTCCGGCGCTGCTTCAGGTTCCGGCTCCGAGGACGAGCCGGTGCCGCACTGGCGGGGCATCGACGTCGGCTCGCCGTTCAAGTACCCCAAGCAGGGCATCCTGTACGTCGCCCGGCACCTGGCCGACCCGGGGCGCGACCCGGAACGGCCCGACATGCTGGACGAGCTGACCGAGCTGATCGGCGCTGCGGGCGGGCGGACGCTGGGCCTCTTCTCCTCGATGCGCGGCGCCCAGACGGCCGCCGAGGCGTTGCGGGAGCGGCTCGACAACCGGATCCTGCTCCAGGGGGAGAACACCCTGGGCGAGCTGATCCGCGAGTTCGCCTCGGACGCGACCACCTGCCTGTTCGGCACGCTCTCGCTCTGGCAGGGCGTGGACGTGCCCGGTTCGGCCTGCCAGCTGGTGGTGATGGACCGGATCCCGTTCCCGCGCCCGGACGACCCGCTGATGAGCGCGCGCCAGAAGGACGTCGAACAGCGGGGCGGGAACGGCTTCATGGCCGTCGCGGCCACCCACGCGGCGCTGCTGATGGCGCAGGGCGCGGGCCGGCTGGTGCGCGCGGCGGAGGACCGGGGCGTGGTGGCGGTCCTCGACCCGCGGGTGGAGACCAAGCGGTACGGCAGCTTCTTCCGGTCCTCGATGCCGGAGTTCTGGTACACCACCGACCGCAACCAGGTGCGCCGCTCGCTGGCGGCGATCGATGCCGCTGCGGCCCCGATCAGGCCGGTGGCCGAGCGGGGCTGAGGAGGTCCGCGAAGGGCTGCTCCCGGGGCGCGCCCGTTCCGGGCGGGGCCCGCGGCTCCCCGGGGACGACGGAGGGGCTCCGCGCGATGTCGCGTGGAGCCCCTTCCCGTAGGCCGTTCCCCGTCGGTTCGTTGATGCGCCGGCGCGCCGGTCCTTTCGGTCCCGTCGCTCCCGGCCGGTGGTCAGAGTCGGCGGAGGACCGCCACGACCTTGCCCAGGATGGTCGCGTTGTCGCCGTTGATCGGCTCGTACGCGGGGTTGTGCGGCATCAGCCAGATCCGGCCGTCCTCACGCTTGAGACGCTTGACGGTGGCCTCGCCGTCGATCATCGCGGCCACGATGTCGCCGTTCTCGGCGACCGGTTGGCGGCGGACCGTGACCCAGTCGCCGTCGCAGATGGCCGCCTCGATCATCGAGTCGCCGCGCACGGTCAGCGCGAACAGCTCGCCCTCGCCGACCAGCTGGCGCGGCAGCGGGAAGACGTCCTCGACCGTCTGCTCGGCCAGGATCGGCCCGCCGGCGGCGATCCGACCGACCAGCGGGACGTACGAGGTGGACGGTCGGCCGGCCGTCTCGGCGGTGTTCGGGCGGGCCACCTCCACGCCGCGGACCTCGTAGGCGCGCGGGCGGTGCGGGTCGCGCCGGAGGAAGCCCTTGCGCTCCAGGGCCATCAGCTGGTGGGCGACCGAGGAGGTGCTGGACAGGCCGACGGCCTGACCGATCTCCCGCATCGACGGCGGGTAGCCCCGGCGCTGGACCGAGTCCCGGATGACCTCGATCACCCGGCGTTGGCGTTCGGTGAGTCCCGCCTCGTCGGTGCGGATCCCGGGAGGTCGGCCGGGCATCGAACGGGTCGGCGCCGGGTGGGCGTCGTCCAGCGCGGGGGAGTGTTCGACCGGCTGGTCCGGAACGCGGCCCACGCCGGAAAGGCCCGGGCCGGAGAGGCGGTGTTCTTCGCTACGGTCCATGCTGATGTCCACACTCTGCTGATTCGTGGTGCGCTGCCCCACCTTGAGCTGGGAGTGTTCCTGCACCGGGATGGTGTTGGTTTCGACGGTGTTCATGGCTGCCCCTCTCGACGGCTGTCCTCTCCCTTTTTCCAGCCCAACGCACCTCGTATCGAAAGGTTGCGCCAAACACACGTTCGAGTGAATTATTCGGGAGTTGGCTGACTCGATCAAGGCTTTGTTGTACATCGATTAAATGTTCGAGCCGAAGTCGGCTCAGGCAGTTTAGTCCGGGCCGACACGCCAGCGCCTCTGGATCCGCCTCAGACCTACATGTAGTGGCTACAGTCCTCTCCGTGACCCAGAACTTGTGGTTGAGACCTCAGGATCGGGTTGCCTCGGGTGCCCCGGGATCGCATAGACTCGACTCAGTCCGCACGTCCTGCCAAGGAGGGATCCTCAGGTGCACTGCCCCTTCTGCCGGCACTCCGACAGCCGTGTCGTCGACAGCCGGACCACCGAGGACGGCAGCTGTATCCGCCGCCGTAGGCAGTGCCCGGACTGCGGCCGCCGTTTCACCACGGTGGAGACCGCCGCCCTGATGGTCATCAAGCGCAGCGGTGTCACCGAGCCGTTCTCCCGGGAGAAGGTCATCTCCGGAGTCCGCAAGGCCTGCCAGGGCCGCCCGGTCACCGAGGACGCCCTCGCCCAGCTCGGCCAGCGGGTCGAGGAGTGCGTGCGTGCCACCGGCAACGCCGAACTCACCACCCATGACGTCGGGCTTGCCATACTCGGCCCGCTCAAGGAGCTCGACGTCGTCGCCTACCTGCGCTTCGCCAGCGTCTACCAGGCGTACGACGGGCTCGAAGACTTCGAGGCCGCCATCGCGGAACTCCGCGCCGAGCAGCCCGTCCCCGAGGCGGACGGCACCTGCGTGCCCGTCCCCGCCGCCGCGCCCTAGCGGCCCGGCCCCATCACCGGCCCCTTCCGGGGTCGGCAGCAACCCGACGGCCCCCTTGGGCCGACGTGTGCCCGAAAACGGCGCACAGAACATGACAAAACGTGCACGGCCGGCCGGGGGACCCGCCTGTCCGCGCATCGGAACAGCGAACCGGTCGTGCCCGGATTTTTCGGTGCACTCCGGGCGTTTGCCCAACCAGGAGGAGGAGCGAGAAGTGACAGACACCACGAGCGGTTCCGCACGAGGGTCGAAGTCCGACAGGGCCGGGGCCAAGGGTGCCGGCAAGGCGTCCAAGGGCGGCCTTCGGATCGAGCGCATCCACACCACTCCTGGCGTGCACCCCTACGACGAGGTCCGCTGGGAGCGGCGCGACGTCGTCATGACCAACTGGCGCGACGGCTCGATCAACTTCGAGCAGCGCGACGTGGAGTTCCCCGACTCCTGGTCGGTCAACGCCGTGAACATCGTCACGTCCAAGTACTTCCGCGGCGCCGTCGGAACCCCGCAGCGCGAGTGGAGCCTCAAGCAGATCATCGACCGCGTGGTGCTCACCTACCGCGCCGCCGGTGAGAAGAACGGCTACTTCGCCGGCCCGGACGACGCCGAGGTCTTCGAGCACGAGCTGACGTACGCCCTCCTCCACCAGGTGTTCAGCTTCAACTCGCCGGTCTGGTTCAACGTCGGCACCAAGCAGCCCCAGCAGGTCTCCGCCTGCTTCATCCTGGCCGTCGACGACTCCATGGAGTCGATCCTCGACTGGTACAAGGAAGAGGGCATGATCTTCAAGGGCGGCTCCGGCGCCGGCCTCAACCTCTCCCGGATCCGGTCGTCCAAGGAACTGCTCTCCTCCGGCGGCAACGCCTCCGGCCCGGTCTCCTTCATGCGCGGCGCCGACGCCTCCGCCGGCACCATCAAGTCCGGCGGCGCCACCCGCCGCGCGGCCAAGATGGTCGTCCTCGACGTCGACCACCCGGACGTCGAGGCCTTCATCGAGACCAAGGTCAAGGAGGAGGAGAAGATCCGCGCCCTCCGCGACGCGGGCTTCGACATGGACCTCGGCGGGGACGACATCACCTCCGTCCAGTACCAGAACGCCAACAACTCCGTCCGGGTCAACGACGAATTCATGACCGCCGTCGAGAACGGCACCGAATTCGGCCTGCGCGCCCGGATGACCGGCGAGGTCATCGAGACCGTCGACGCGAAGAAGCTCTTCCGCAAGATGGCCGAGGCCGCCTGGGCCTGCGCCGACCCCGGCATCCAGTACGACTCCACCATCAACAGCTGGCACACCTGCCCGGAGTCCGGCCGGATCAACGCGTCCAACCCCTGCTCCGAGTACATGCACCTGGACAACTCCAGCTGCAACCTCGCCTCGCTGAACCTGATGAAGTTCCTCCGCGACGACGACTCCTTCGACGCCGAGCGCTTCGCCAAGGTCGTCGAGCTGGTCATCACCGCGATGGACATCTCCATCTGCTTCGCCGACTTCCCCACCGAGAAGATCGGCGAGACCACCCGCGCCTTCCGCCAGCTCGGCATCGGCTACGCCAACCTCGGCGCCCTGCTGATGGCCACCGGCCACGCGTACGACAGCGAGGGCGGTCGCGCGCTGGCCGGCGCCATCACCTCCCTGATGACCGGCACCGCCTACCGCCGCGGCGCCGAACTCGCCGGCGTCGTCGGCCCGTACGACGGCTACGCCCGCAACGCGGCCCCGCACCAGCGGGTCATGAAGCAGCACGCGGACGCCTCGCTGGCCGCCGTCTCCCGCGACGTCCTCGACGCCCCCGTCTGGGCCGCCGCGAACGAGGCCTGGCAGGACGTCCTCCGGATCGGCGCGCAGAACGGCTTCCGCAACGCCCAGGCCTCGGTGCTCGCCCCGACCGGCACCATCGGCCTGATGATGGACTGCGACACCACCGGCGTGGAGCCCGACCTCGCGCTGGTCAAGTTCAAGAAGCTGGTCGGCGGCGGCTCGATGCAGATCGTCAACGGCACCGTCCCGCGCGCCCTCAAGCGCCTCGGCTACCAGGCCGAGCGGATCGAGGCGATCGTCGCCCACATCTCCGAGCACGGCAACGTGGTCGGCGCGCCCGGCCTGAAGACCGAGCACTACGAGGTCTTCGACTGCGCCATGGGCGAGCGCGTGATCTCGGCCATGGGCCACGTGCGGATGATGGCGGCGATCCAGCCGTGGATCTCCGGTGCCATCTCCAAGACGGTCAACATGCCGGAGGCCGCGACGGTCGAGGAGATCGAGGAGATCTACTTCGAGGCGTGGAAGCTGGGCGTCAAGGCGCTCGCCATCTACCGCGACAACTGCAAGGTCGGCCAGCCGCTCTCGGCCAAGACGAAGTCCGGGGACCAGGTCAAGGCCGACCAGGCCCCGGCCGCCGCCGCGGTGGAGAGGGTCGTCGAGTACCGCCCGGTCCGCAAGCGCCTGCCCAAGGGCCGCCCGGGCATCACCACCTCCTTCACGGTCGGTGGCGCCGAGGGCTACATGACCGCCAACTCGTACCCGGACGACGGCCTCGGCGAGGTCTTCCTGAAGATGTCCAAGCAGGGCTCGACCCTCGCGGGCATGATGGACGCCTTCTCCATCGCCGTCTCGGTCGGCCTCCAGTACGGCGTGCCGCTGGAGACCTACGTCTCGAAGTTCACCAACATGCGCTTCGAGCCGGCCGGCCTGACCGACGATCCGGACGTGCGGATGGCGCAGTCGATCGTCGACTACATCTTCCGTCGCCTGGCGCTCGACTTCCTGCCGTTCGAGACCCGCTCGGCGCTCGGCATCCACTCCGTCGAGGAGCGTCAGCGCCACCTGGACACGGGCTCCTACGAGCCGCTGGAGGCCGAGGAGGAGCTGGACACCGAGGCGCTCGCCCAGTCCGCTCCGGTGCCTCCGGCCCCGGTGGCAAAGCCGGTCGCGGCCGTCGCCCCGGCCGCCAAGGCGAGCCCGGCACAGGCCCACAACTCGACCGAGCTGATCGAGATCCAGCTGGGCCTCAACGCCGACGCGCCGCTCTGCTTCTCCTGCGGTACCAAGATGCGCCGCGCCGGCAGCTGCTACCTCTGCGAGGGCTGCGGCTCCACCAGCGGCTGCAGCTGACACCGGGCGGGGTCGCGTCGGACGCACCACCCGACACGTGACCGAACCCGAGGCGTGACCCTGTGAGGGAGGGGCGCCGGCCCTGGGCCGGCGCCCCTCCCTCACGCGTGGTCGGTGCCCGTGAACCAGGCACCCGCCGGGCGTGGTTCGTCCGGTCGGAGCGGGGAGCCGGGGAGTGCCGACTCCCCGCCCCCGCCGGGCGGGTGGCACGCACCGCACCTGCTCAGAGGGCCTTCCCGGCTTCCGGAGCGGCCCGGGCCCGGGCCTGCTCGATCTCGTTGATATGGGCCTCCGTCCACCGGCGGAGCGCGGTGATCGGCTCCGCGAGGCTGCGGCCGAGCTCCGTCAGGTCGTATTCGACCCGGGGCGGCACGGTGGGGTACACGGTGCGGGCGACGAACCCGTCGGCTTCGAGGACGCGCAGGGTCTGCGTGAGCATCTTCTGCGACACGCCCTCGATGCGCCGACTCAATTCGGTGTACCGCAGGGTGCCTTCGAGCAGGGCGTCCACGACCAGAACGGTCCACTTGCCGGAGATGTGATCGAGGACCTGACGGGTCGGGCACTTCGCGGAGTAGACGTCGGCGGGCAGCCCGGACGACTCCACAGTGGTCTTCATGCGGGGAGAGTAACGCACTAAATAGTGCCCTCTTCCCGGCGGAGAGCGACTCTCCAATAGTGAGTGGCATGACGAGTCCCACGATGTCCGTCGCGGAAGCGATCCGCACCCGCCGCACCGTCCGCCACTACCGGCCCGACCCGATCCCGGAGGCGGCGCTCGACGCGCTTCTCGATCTCGCCGTCGAGGCCCCCACCAGCTGGAACCTGCAGGACCGTTCGATCGTCGCGGTGTCCGGGGGCGAGGGCCGCGCCGGGCTGGCCCGGGCCACGGGGGGCCAGCCCCAGCCGCAAGAGGCTCCGGTCGTCCTGGTCTTCGTCGCCGAGCCCCAGTCCTGGCGCGAGGACCACGGCGACGTCTACGAGCAGGCGCGGCGCAGCGGAGCGTGGAGCGAGGAGTTCGCCGCGATGTTCTCCGCCGCGGCCCGGGTGTTCCAGGAGGATCTCGACCGGCGGGGTCTGCTCCGGGAGTACGCGGTCAAGGACGCCATGATCGCGGCGTCCTTCGTGATGCTCGCCGCTACGGAGCTGGGCCTGGCGACGTCGCCCATGAACGGCTGGGACGAGGCGAAGGTGAAGAAGGTGATCGGGATCGACGACCGTGACGACCTGGCCATCGCCCTGTTGGTGTCGGTCGGCTATCCGGCGGAGGAGCGGCGCCATCCGGGCCGGCGTGCCCGGGAGCGCACCGTCTTCCGCGAGGCGTACGGGGCCGACGGGGCGGGGAGCGCCGAACGCCGGGAGTAGGCCCGCGCCGGGAGTGGTCCCGCGCCGGGAGCAGGTCCTGCACCGGAGTGTTCGGGCGCCTCGCGGGTGAGGTCGGCGCTGAAGGCGGGGCGAGGACATCGTGTCCTCGCCCCGCCTCTTCGGTTTTCTTTGTCAACCAGGGTTGACGTCGGGCGAGTGTCAACCTAGGTTGACATCATGAGCGAGAGCGGAGAGCTCGCCGCTGCGGCGAGCAGCAGGGATCCGGCCGTGGGGTTGCGGGCGGTCCGTGCCCTGCGGGAGCTGGCGGACCGGCTGGAGGGACTCCAGGTGGGGAACGCGCGCGAGCGGGGGTGGTCCTGGCAGGAGATCGCGGTGTGTCTGGGGGTGACCAGGCAAGCGGTGCACAAGAAGTACGCGAAGCGCGGGACGGTCGACGTGAAGGACGGGGATTGAGCCATGTTCGAACGATTCACCGAAGGGGCCCGGCGGGTGGTCGGCCGGGCGGGGCAGGAGTCCGCGGAGCTCCGGCACGGCCACGTCGGCACGGAGCACTTGCTGCTGGCGGTCCTGACCGAGCCGGAGGACCCCGCGGCGCGTGTGCTGATCGAGGCAGGGCTGGATCACGAGGAGGCGCGACGAGCCGTCCGGCGGCTCCTCGGGGAGGGGGACGACGCGCAGGCGCTGGCCTCGATCGGGGTGGACCTGGACGCGGTCCGGGAGGCGGTGGAGTCGGTGTTCGGGGCAGGCGCCCTGGACGCGCCGCCGGAGGGCGAGTCGCGCCGGCGCGGGTGGTTCCGGTCGGACGGTCGGGCGGGGCGCAGGCCGTTCGGCGCGCGGGCGCGGAAGGCGATCGAGCTGTCGTTGCGCGAGTCGCTGCGGCTGAAGTCCGGTCACATCGCGGTGGGGCACCTGCTGCTCGGTGTGGTGCGGGAGGGCGAGGGGCTCGGGGCCCGGGTGATCGCCGCCCACGGGCTCGATCCGGTGGCCGTGCGGCGGGCGGTGGAAGTGGGGTTGGAGTGAGCGCGGAGTGACGGTGCGGTGAGCCAGGTGGACGGCTCGGGTGTGGCGCGGTGTACGGAGCGTTCGTGGACGAGACGGACCGTCAACTTGTCGGTTGAGCACATCGTCTGAATGGATATGATCGGCCGACTGCGTGTACCGAATCACCCGCCCGGAGACGTTTCGCGACGTCGGCCGGGCGGTCGCGCATTCGCCCCTCCCCGCTGCCGAGGACACCGCACCGATGACAGATCGCACCAGCCCCGACGGTGGTCCGCGCCGACGGCCCGCCGCGCGTACCAAGGCCCTGATGGCGGCCGCCGCCCTGCTGGCGGCGGTGGCCGGACCGGTGGGGGTGCTGCGGGCGATGGACGCCGGGCAGCCGCAGACCGCCGCCGCCGTGTGCGCGGTCGCCGCACTGTGGCTGATCGCGGTCTGGCAGGCGGGAACCGCCACCGAGCGGGCCCGCCGACTGGGCGAGGAACTGGCCGGGCACGACGACGCGGCCACGGCGGCGCTCGTGGTCGCCGATGCGGCCAGGCAGGCCAGGACGGCCGCCCTGCAGCTGGCAGCGCTCCGGGAGACCGAGCGGGACGAGGCCCTCGCCGAGCAGGCGCGCGCCGAGGCGGACGCCGCCACCGCCCGCGAGGAACTCGCCCTCGCGCGGGCCGAGGCCGAGGCGGAGCGGGCCGAGCGGGCGGCGCTGGACCGGCTGGCCGACGAGGTGCTCCCCGAGGTGGCGAAGCGGCTGCGGACCGGCGCGTCCGTGGACGGCGCGCTGGCCGCGCACCGCGACCACCCCCAGTACCCGCTGCTGCGCGCCGTCGCGGAGGAGATCGGCCGGGGCGAGCGGCTGCGGGCCGCCGCCCTGGCGGTCTGCGCGACCGCCGCCGGCCGGGTCCAGGCACTGGCGACGAGCATGCACGCGGAGCTGCGCGAGATGCAGCACCGGCACGACGAGGAGGTCCTCGGCGACCTGCTCCGGCTGGACCACTCCACCGCGCAGGCCGGCCGGATGGCGGACGGCATCGCGGTGCTCACCGGCGCCCGTTCGGGCCGCCGCTGGGCGAAGCCGATCGCGGTGGAGTCGGTGCTGCGCGGCGCGCTCGGCCGGATCGGCGCCTACCAGCGGGTCCGGCTGCACAACGCGAGCACGGCCGCCGTGGCCGGGTTCGCCGCCGAGGGCGTGATGCACGCGCTGGCCGAGCTGATGGACAACGCCACCACCTTCTCCGCCCCGCCGGCCGAGGTGCACGTCTACGTCGAGGAGGTCCCGGCCGGCCTGGCGATCACCGTCGAGGACAGCGGCCTGGGGCTCGGCGACAGCTGGCTGCGCCGGGCCGAGCGGGCCGTCTCGGCCGAGCCGCTCGACCTCGCCACGCTGTCCGCGGGGACCAGGATCGGCCTCGCGGTCGTCGGTGTGCTGGCCCGCAAGTACGGGTTGCAGATCTCCTTCCGGCCCTCGGCGCGCGGCGGTACCGGGGTGGTGATGCTGATCCCGCAGCAGCTGGTCACGCACGCCGCGCCGGAGCCCGCCCCGGCGCCCGTCGCATCCGAGCAGATCGTGCCGGCCGGCCCGCGCCCTGCGCTCACCCCCGCGCTCACCGCTCCCGCACTGGCCGCTCCCGCTCCCGTTCCCCAGACCCCGTCGGCCCGGGTGGCGGACCGGACTCCGGACCGGGCGCAGGACCCGGAGTCGCGGTCGGCGGCCGTCCCGGTGCCGGTCACCGACAGCGGCCTTCCGCAGCGCCGTCGCGGTCAGACGCTGACCTCGGCCGCCCCGCCGGCCGAGCCCGTCGAGCGGCCCGCCCGCACCGGCACGGCGACCGCCGCCGCCCGGTTCGGCGCGTTCCGCCGGGCCGCCCAGCAGGCCGCGGGCACCGACGTGCCGACCACGGACCCGACCCCGGACCCGACCACGTCCGACGCCCCCGTCACCGAGAAGGACTCCTGATGAGCAGCGCCACCGACCGCGACCTCGACTGGCTGTTGGAAAACCTGCTGACCGCCACTCCCGGCACCCGGCACGCCCTGGTGCTCTCCGCCGACGGCCTCAAGCTCTGCCACACCTCCGGGCTGAACGCCGACCGGGCCGACCAGCTGGCCGCCATCGCCTCCGGGCTGCAGAGCCTGGCGCACGGCGCGTCCATCGAGTTCGGCGACGGCAGCGGCGGCGTGCGGCAGTCGATGACCGAGTTCCACGGCGGCATCCTCTGCATCGTGGCCGCCGGTGAGGGCGCTCACCTGGCGGTGGTCACCGACGAGGACGCGGACGTGGGCGTGGTCGGCCACAACATGCACGGCCTGATCGAGCAGATCGGCGCCCACCTCAGCGCCCCGGCCCGGGACGACGCCCGGCCGGACGGCGGGTCGGGGGACGTCGTGACCGGTGAGGGTGCCCGGGCATGAGCGAGCGCGGGGGGAGCACCGACGGGCGGCCGGCCCTGCCGGGCCGGGACGACGAACCGGACCGCCTGTACACCATCACCCGCGGTCGCAGCCGGGCCCCGGAGAACGCCTTCGACCTGGTCACCCTGATCGTCGCCGAGCGAGAGCCGGCGCCGGGCATGCAGTCGGAGCACGCGCGCATCCTGCGGATGTGCGGGGCGCCGACCGCCGTGGTGGAGGTCGCGGCCGAGCTGGCCCTCCCGGTCTCGGTGGTGAAGATCCTGCTCGGCGACCTGCTGGAGGCCGGGTCGATCACCGCCCGCCACCCCCGGTTCGCGCCGAACAAGGCCCGGCTGCCCGATCTCGACACGCTGAAGCAGGTGTTGCATGGACTCCAACGGCTCTGACGCCCCGGACACCGCCACCACCCCGGACGGTGCCCCGTCCCCGTCCCCGTCCCCGGAGGCGGCCCCCGACACCCGGCCGGCCCACCGGACGCCGCTGCGCCGCACCGCCGACAACGCGTTCAAGATCGTCGTGGTGGGTGGCTTCGGCGTGGGCAAGACCACGCTGGTCGGCTCGGTCAGCGAGATCCGCCCGCTGAACACCGAGGAGACCATGACCAAGGCGGGCGAGGGGATCGACGACCCCTCGGGCGCCTGGGGCAAGCGGTCCACCACGGTCGCGTTCGACTTCGGCCGGATCACGCTCTCCGCCAGCCAGGTGCTGTACCTGTTCGGCGCGCCGGGCCAGGAGCGGTTCTGGTTCCTCTGGGACCGGCTGTTCAGCGGCGCCCTCGGCGCGGTCGTCCTGGTGGACACCCGGCGGCTGGCCGACTCCTGGTACGCCATCGACCGGCTGGAGCACCACGGCACGCCGTTCATCGTCGCCCGCAACAACTTCGGCGAGCCGACCCACACCCTGGAGCAGGTCCGGGAGGCGCTCGACCTGCCGCCCGAGGTGCCGCTGGTGGACTGCGACGCCCGCGACCGGGAGTCCGGCAAGCGGGTGCTGATCGAGCTGGTCCGCCACCTGGCCGCCCGGGCCGAGGCCGAGGCGGCGGGCACCCTCGTCGCCGCCACCGCCACCGTCTATGAGGAGAGCACCCCGTGACCGAGCCCGCCGTCACCCCGCCGCCGGGCTGCCCCGCGCACGCCGGCGCCGCCACGCCGCTGTACGGGCCGCGCTTCCAGACCGACCCGGCCCAGCTCTACCGTGAGCTGCGGGCCGCGCACGGCCCGGTCGCCCCGGTCGAGCTGGCCGGCGGCGTTCCGGCCTGGTTGGTGATCGGGTACCGCGAACTGCAGCTGGTGACCGGTCAGCCGCAGCTGTTCGGCCGGGACTCCACCCGCTGGACCGGCTGGGCGGGCGTTCCGGCGGACTGGCCGCTCAAGCCGATGATGGCCCCGGTGCCGTCGATCCTGTACGCCGAGGGCGAGGAACACGTCCGCCGCTCCCGCGCGGTCACGGACGCGCTGGCCGCCGTCGACCCGTACGAGCTGCGCAAGCACTGCGAGGAGCTCGCCGACCGGCTGATCGACGGGTTCGCCGGGCGCGGCGAGGCCGATCTGGTCGCCGAGTACGCGCACCGGCTGCCGCTGCTGGTGCTCTGCCGGGTACTCGGGCTGAGCGAGGAGCAGGCACCCGTCCTGATCGAGGGAGTGCTGGCCATGCTGGACGGAGGCCCGGACGCGCCGGCCGGCGCGCAGCGGCTGCTCGCCACCATGCTCGACCTGGTGGAGGAGAAGGCCGGGCACCCGGGCGACGACGTCGCCTCGCGGATGCTGGCGCACCCGGCGGGCCTGGACCACGAGGAGGTCATGCGGGACCTGCGGGTGCTGTTGATCGCCGGCCACCAGCCCACCTCGTACTGGATCTCCAACGCGATGCGGCTGATGCTGACCGACGAGCGGTTCGCCGCCTCCCTCTCCGGCGGCCGGCGCAGCATCAGCCAGGCGCTGAACGAGGCGCTCTGGGAGGACAGTCCGACGCAGATCTTCGCCGGGCGCTGGGCGACCCGGGACACCCGGCTCGGCGGGCAGCGGATCGCCGCCGGGGACATGCTGCTGCTGGGCTTCGCGGGGGCCAACGCGGACCCGTCGGTGCGGCAGGCCGACGGCCGTCCGGCCGAGGGCAACCGGGCGTACCTGAGCTACTCGTACGGCGAGCACGGCTGCCCGTTCCCGGCGCAGGAGGCGGCGGAGGTGATCGCGACGACGGCGGTCGAGGTCCTGCTGGACCGGCTGCCGGACCTGCGGTTGGCGGTGGCCGAGCACGCGCTGGTGTGGCGCCCGTCGGCGTGGGTGCGCGGGCTGGTGGCCCTCCCGGTGTCGTACACCCCGGGGTACGCGGGCTGAGGCCCGCCGTCGTGAGCAGGACCAGGACCGAAGGAGAGTTGTCACCGATGACCGCAGCCCCCGCCCCGATCGTCCCCGCCCCGATCGTGCTCGACCCGCTGGCGCGCGACAACGCCGCCGAGGGCGCGTTGCTGCGGGCCGCCGGCCCGGCGGTTCCGGTGGTGCTGCCCGGTGGCGTCGCGGCCTGGGCGGTCACCCGGCACGCGGCCGCCCGTGACCTGTTGACCGACGCCCGGCTGGTCAAGGACGCCCGGCACTGGGCGGCTCTCCGGCGCGGCGAGGTGCCGAAGACCTGGCCGCTGATCGGTCTGGCCGTGCCCGGTCCGAGCATGGTGACCACCGACGGTGCCGAGCACCGGCGGCTGCGCGTGCTGGTGGCGCAGGCGTTCACGCCGCGTCGGGTGGAGCTGATGCGCCCGCAGGTCGAGGCGATCACCCGGGGCCTGCTGGACACGCTGGCGGCGGGGGACCCCGTGGTGGACCTCAAGTCGGCGTTCGCCTTCCCGCTCCCGATGACGGTGATCTGCTCGCTGCTGGGTGTGCCCGAGTCCGACCACGCCCACCTGCGGGACCTGTACGAGCGGTTCTTCGGTGCCCGGCCCGACCCGGGGGGCATCCAGGCGACCGTCGCGAGCCTCAACGCCTTCGTCAACGACCTGGTGGCGCAGCGCCGTTCGGCACCCGGCGACGACCTGGCCAGCGCGCTTCTACTGGCGGACACCGAGGGCGGGGCGCTGACCGACGCGGAGGCGGCGGCCACCCTGCGGGTGATCATCGCGGCCGGCCACGAGACCACGGTCAACCTCATCGGCAACGCGGTCCGGGCGCTGCTGGCGCACCCGGACCAGCTGGAGCTGGTGCGGGCGGGGCAGGTCGGGTGGGACGCGGTGGTGGAGGAGTCGCTCCGCTGGACGCCGCCGACCAGCAACTTCCTGTTCCGTTTCGCGGCCGAGGACGTTCCGGTGGGCGACGCGGTGATCCCCCAGGGGGACCCGGTGCTGATCTCGTACAACGCGATCGGCCGGGACCCGCTCCAGCACGGGGTGACGGCGGAGCTGTTCGACGTCACCCGGGACCCGATCCGGCACCTGTCCTTCGGCCACGGCCCGCACGTGTGCCCGGGTTCGCCGCTGGCCCGGCTGGAGGCGGGGATCGCGCTTCCGGCGCTGTTCGAGCGGTTCCCGGGGCTGGCGCCGGCGGTGCCGGACGAGGAGCTGCGGCCCAGTGGCTCACTGGTGGTGAACGCGCTCAAGGAGCTTCCGGTCAGGCTGTTCTGACGCGTCGTCGGCTGCGGGACGGCCGGGCGCGCGGACGGCGTGGCAGGGTCACAACTGGGGCACGTGGTGGTGAAGACGGTACGCGCACCTTGGCGGCACGTGGCGGCTGCGTTAACGTCATCAGATCGGCCGTCCGCCGCGTCCATGCCGAAACTCGATCTCCGGTACAGCGCAATGTCGTTCTGTCGTTTTGCCGAGCGTTTCACGCCCTGGCGAGGAGGACCGCATTGACCCCCACCCCGACCGTGCCGTCCACGCGTGCCCGCCGCCGTCTGCTCGCCCTGCCGGCGCTGCTGGCCGCGGTGGCGCTGACCGCGGCCTGTTCCAACAGCTCCGGTGGTTCGGACGGCGATGCCGACGGCGGGGGCAAGACCCTGTCCGGTGACTGTGCCAAGTACCAGCCGTACGCCGGACACTCGGGCAAGACCGTGACGGTCTTCGCGTCGATCCTCAGCCCCGAGTCGGACAACCTGGAGAAGTCCTGGGCGGAGTTCGGCTCCTGTACCGGCATCCGGATCAGCTACGAGGGCACCAACGACTTCGAGTCGCAGCTGCCCGTCCGGGTGAGCGGCGGCAACGCCCCGGACTTCGCGATCATCCCGCAGCCCGGCCTGCTGGCGCAGATGGTCAAGAGCGGCAAGGTGGCCAGGCCGCCGCAGCAGACCGTGGAGAACCAGGCGAAGTGGAGCCCGGTCTGGAAGACCTACGGCTCGGTCAACGGCACCTTCTACGCCGCGCCGATGAGCGCCAACATGAAGTCCCTGGTCTGGTACTCGCCGAAGTCGTTCAAACAGGCCGGCTACGAGGTCCCGAAGACCTGGGCCGACCTGATGGCGCTCAGCGACCGGATCGCCAAGGCCGGTGGCGGCAAGCCGTGGTGCGGCGGCATCGGCTCCGGGACGGCGACCGGCTGGCCCGCCACGGACTGGCTGGAGGAGGTGGTGCTCGGCTCGTACGGCGGCGAGGTGTACGACCAGTGGGTCAGCCACCAGGTGAAGTTCTCCGACCCGAAGATCGCCGCGGCCATGAAGACCGTCGCCGACTGGATGCAGAACCCGGCCTGGGTCAACGGTGGGTACGGTGACGTGAAGTCGATCGCGACCACCACCTTCCAGGACGCGGGCGCGCCGATCCTGACCGGCAAGTGCTTCCTGCTCCAGCAGGCCTCGTTCTACAAGGCGCAGTGGCCCAAGGAGGCGACGATCGGTCCGGACGGTGACATCTTCGCCTTCCGGCTGCCGGCGGTGAACCCCTCGGTGCCCAACCCGGTCGAGGGCGGCGGGGAGTTCCTCACCGCGTTCGCGAGCAGGCCCGAGGTGCAGGCGGTGCAGAACTACCTGTCCAGCGCGGAGTGGGCGAGCAGCCGGGTGAGGACGGCCACCGGCTGGGTCTCCGCCAACCAGGGCGTGGACAAGGGCCTGTACACCGACCCGATCGACCGGCTCTCCGCCGACGCGCTGACCGACCCGGCGGCGACCTTCCGCTTCGACGGCTCGGACCTGATGCCGGCCGCGGTCGGCGCCGGGCAGGAGTGGAAGTCGCTCACCGCCTGGTTCGCCGAGGGCCAGTCGATCCAGAAGACCGCCGCCGACATCGACGCCGCCTGGCCGCAGTAGCCGCCGCCCGGGCCGCGGTGCCGCCGTCCGGCGGCGGGCCGCGGTCCGGGCGCTGTCGGAGGACCGCCCGTCGAGGGCGGTGCGGGGCCACCCACCCGCACCGCCCGTCCTCCGCCCTCCCCTCCTCCGGTCTCCGGTCCTCGGGTCGCCGACCCTCCCGCCTCCCGGACTTCCGTCCCGGCCCGTCGTTTCCTCCCTTTCGCCGACCGCAAGGAAAGGACGCCCAGCCATGTCCCTCCCCGCCTCCGCACTCGCCGACGGCGCCTGGGGCGACGCGGTGGTCAAGTTCGGCAACGGCTTCGGCGCGATCGCCGGCTTCCTCGGCATCCTGTTGCTGGTCTTCCTGGTCGCCGGTCGCGCCTCCGGCCGTCTCGCCCGCCCGCTGGCGGTCGCCGTCTTCCTCGGTCCGGCGGTGGTGCTGCTGCTGGTGGGCCTGGTCGCGCCACTGGTCCGCACCGTCTGGCTGAGCCTCCACAACGACGACAGCAGCCGGTTCGTCGGTGGCGAGAACTTCGGCTGGGCGTTCACCACGGACTCGCTGCACGAGGTGCTGGTGAACACGCTGCTCTGGCTGGTGATCGCACCGCTGGCGGCCACCGGGCTCGGTCTGGTGCTGGCACTGCTGGTGGACCGGATGCGCGGCCAGGCGGTGTACAAGTCGCTGATCTTCATGCCGATGGCGATCTCCCTGGTCGGCGCGTCGATCATCTTCAAGTTCGTCTACGAGTCCCGGGACGCCTCGCAGCGGCAGATCGGCCTGTTGAGCCAGGTCGCCGTCGCGCTGGGCTGGGAGCACCCGCCGAACTGGATGCTCGCCCAGCCGCTCAACACCTTCCTGCTGATGGCGGTGATGGTCTGGGTGCAGACGGGCTTCGCGATGGTGGTGCTGTCGGCGGCGATCAAGGCGATCCCGGACGAGGTCACCGAAGCGGCCCGGCTGGACGGCGCGGGCGGGATGCGGCTGTTCTGGTACGTCACGGTGCCGATGATCCGCACGACGGTGGTGGTGGTGCTCACCACCGTGATGATCACCACGCTCAAGGCCTTCGACATCGTCCGCACCATGACCGGCGGCAACTTCGGCACCCAGGTGCTGGCCAACGAGATGTACTCGCAGTCCTTCGTGCAGTTCAACACCGGGCGGGGCAGCGCGCTCGCGGTGGTCCTCTTCCTCGCGGTGCTCCCCCTGGTGGCCTACAACATCGTCCAGCTGCGGAAGGAGCGTGGGGTGCGATGAGCGCACGGCGTGACGGCGGGCCCGTCCGGAAGGCCTTCTCCACCCCGGCGGCCTCGGTGTTCGTGATCGTGGTGACGGTGCTCTGGACCGTTCCCACGCTGGGCCTGCTGGCCACCTCGCTGCGGCCCAAGAAGGACGTCACCGCCGACGGCTGGTGGAACGTCTTCGTCCACCCGGACCTCGGCCTGGACAACTACCACACGGTGCTGTTCGAGGGCGGCTCCGGCGTCTCGACCGGTCTGATGCCGTTCCTGGTGAACTCGCTGGCGATCAGCGTCCCGGCCACCCTGTTCCCGCTGGCGCTGGCGGCGATGGCCGCGTACGCGCTGGCCTGGGTGCGGTTCCGGGGCAGCGACACGGTGTTCTTCGTGGTCTTCGCGCTTCAGGTGGTGCCGCTCCAGATGGCGCTGATCCCGCTGCTCCAACTGTTCTCCGGGGGCGCCCACCTGGGCTCGGTGACGCTGGTCCCGGCGCTGGACCTCGGCGGCACGTACGTGCCGGTCTGGCTGGCGCACACGATGTTCGCGCTGCCGCTGGCGATCTTCCTGCTGCACAACTTCATCGCCCAGCTGCCGCGCGACCTGATGGAGGCGGCGGTGGTGGACGGCGCCTCGCACTTCAAGATCTTCCGCTCGATCGTGCTGCCGCTCTGCACCCCGGCGCTGGCCTCGTTCGCGATCTTCCAGTTCCTCTGGGTCTGGAACGACCTGCTGGTCGCGCTGACCTTCGCCGGCGGTACGCCCGACGTGGCGCCGATGACGGTCCGGCTGGCGCAGTTGTCCGGATCGTTCGGGGGGCGCTGGGAGCTGCTGACCGCCGGGGCGTTCCTGTCCATCGTGATCCCGCTGACGGTGTTCTTCGCCCTCCAGCGGTACTTCGTCCGCGGCCTGCTGGCCGGATCGGTCAAGGGATAGCCGGGTCGCCCCCCGGAGGCGTTTCGATTCACGCCGAACGTGTCGGTCTCGTGGACACGGTCGGCACGTAACCGGTACACCGTTAAAGGCAGTTGGCCGAGGTGACACAGGGGGCGGTCATGGCAGACGCAGGCATACGCTCGGACCGGCGGTGGCGGCCGTGGGGGCGGAGGGCCGGGGGGCTGCTGGCGGCCCTGGCCGTGGCGGCGGCGCTGGTCACCGGACCGGGGGCCGCACCGGCCGCGGCCGATCCCGCGGCGGCCGTGACGCTCACGCTCGGCACCACCGAGGCCGGTACGGCCACGGACTCCGCGGACTCCGGCTACCTCAACGCCTCGCGCTACGTGACCGGTTCGGCCGGTGGCACGGTCACCGGCCTGTCGGTGTTCGTGGACGCGGTGGACGCGGCGCCCAACAACCGCTACCAGGTGGCGATCTACCGGGACAACGGTGGCAGCCCGGGCAGCCTGCTGGCGAGCAGCGCCACCGGGACCCTCACGGCCCACGGCTGGAACACCGTCCCGCTGACGGCGACCCTGGCCGCCAACACGCCGTACTGGCTGGCCTACAACACCAACGGGACCAACGCGGCGGTCAACAACCTCCGCTACAGCCCCGGCGGCACCAGCGTGTACGGCAACGGCGGCCAGCCGTTCGGCAGCTGGCCGTCCGACGTCGGCCCGGTCACCTCCAGCGGCCTGAGCTTCTCGATCCACGCGACCTACACCGCCGACCCGGAACCGCCGACCACACCGCCGGGCCCGGGTCCGGGCGGGGAGGGCCCGATCCTGCTGGTCACCAGCCAGGCCAACCCGTACACCCGGTACCTGGCCGAGATCCTCAAGGCGGAGGGCCTCAACGCCTACCACCAGGTGGACATCTCCGCCGTCACCGGCCGGCTCCTCGCCGCCGCCGACGTGGTGCTGCTCGGCGAGATGCCGCTCACCGCCGCGCAGGCGGACCTGTTCACGACCTGGACCGGCGGCGGCGGGCGGCTGGTCGCCATGCGCCCGGACCGGCAGCTCGCGCCGTTGTTCGGCCTCACCCCGGTCACCGGAACCCGCTCCGACGCCTACCTGAAGGTGAACACCGGCGCCTCGCCCGGCACCGGGATCACCGGCGACACCATGGGCTACCACGGCGCCGCCGACCTCTACACCCTGAGCGGCGCCACCGCCGTCGCCACCCTCTACAGCGACGCCGCCACCGCCACGGCCAACCCGGCGGTCACCCTGCACACCGCCGGCAGCGGCCGGGCCGCCGCGTTCAGCTACGACCTGGCCAGGTCGGTGGTGCAGACCCGCCAGGGCAACGTCGCCTGGGCCGGGCGGCAGCGCGACGGGGTCGACGGCTACGAGGCCAGCGAGATGTTCTTCGGCACCGACGGCGGGCCCGACTGGAACGACCTGGACAAGGCGTTGATCCCGATCGCCGACGAGCAGCAGCGGCTGCTCGCCAACCTGCTCACCCGGCTGGAGTCCACGGCCAAGCCGCTGCCCCGGTTCTGGTACTTCCCACGGGACGTCAAGGCCGTCGTGGTGATGACCGGCGACGACCACGGGGTCGGCGGCACGGCCGGCCGCTGGGACGGCTACCTCGCGCAGAGCCCGCCGGGCTGCTCGGTGGCCAACTGGGAGTGCATCCGCGGCTCCTCGTACATCTACACCGACGACCCGCTCACCCCGGCCCGGGCCAAGGCCTACAGCGACCAGGGCTTCGAGGTCGGCGTGCACGTCACCACCGACTGCCGGCCCTGGGGCTCCGCCGCCGCCCTGCAGGGCTTCTACCGGGACCAGTTGGCCGGGTGGCGGGCCAAGTACCCGACACTGCCGTCCCCCTCGAGCAGCCGCACGCACTGCGTCGAGTGGGACGACTGGGCCACCCAGGCGAAGACCAAGCTGGCCAACGGGATCCGGCTGGACACCGACTACTACTTCTACCCGTCCGCCTTCACCAAGGACCGGCCCGGCTACTTCAACGGCACCGCGCAGATCATGCGGTTCGCCGACACCGACGGCAGCGTGATCGACGAGTACCAGGCCACCACCCAGCTCACCGACGAGTCCGGCCAGTCCTACCCGGGCACCGTCACCACGCTGCTCGACGCCGCCTACGGCGCCAAGGGCTACTACGCGGCGCTGACCGCCAACATCCACACCGACTTCGCCGCCTCCGCCGCCTCCGACACGATCGTCGCCGCCGCCAAGGCGCGCGGTGTCCCGGTGGTCTCCGGCCGGCAGATGCTCACCTGGCTGGACGGCCGCAACGGTTCGGCCTTCTCCCGGCTGGCCTGGAACGGGAGCGCGCTCACCTTCGACATCACCGGAGGAGCCACCGGGCTGCGGGCGATGCTGCCGGTCGACGCCGCCGCCGGGACGCTGACCGGCCTCAGCTCGGGCGGCCGGAGCCTCCCGTACCGGATCGAGACGGTCAAGGGCGTGCCGTACGCGTTCTTCGACGGCGCGGTGGGCTCGTACACCGCGACCTACGGTCGCGACACCACCCCGCCCGCGGTCACCGGCACTGCGCCGGCCGGCGGGGCCACCGGTGTGGCGCCCGGGGCGGCGGTCCGGTTCTCGTTCGGCGAGCCGCTGGACCCGGCGAGCGTGACCGCCTCCACCGCGACCCTGCGCACCACCGCGGGCGGCGCCACCGTGGCGGGCACGGTGGCCTACGACGCGGCGGCCAACGGCGTCGTCCTCACCCCGGGTGCCCCGCTCGCCCTCACCACCGGGTACACCGCGACCGTCCAGGGCGTGCGGGACAGCTCGGGCAACGTCCTGGCCGGTCCGTACGCCTTCTCGTTCACCACCGGGGGAGCGGAGCCGCGGACGATCGGCAACACCGCGGTGGGCTCGCTGATCGACGACACCGACTCCAACCACCTGAACGGCAACAGGGTGACGACCGGCGCCGCCCCGGTGGCGCTGACCTCGATGAGCGTGCACGTCGGACCGGTCAGCGCGGCGCCCGACAACCGCTTCCAGCTGGCCGTCTACACGGACGCGGGCGGTTCGCCGGGCGCCCTGGTCGCCGCGACCGGGAGCGGCACGCTCACCGCCAACGCGTGGAACTCGCTGGCGGTGGACATCACGCTGAGCGCGGGCACGTCCTACTGGTTCGTCTACAACAGCAACGGGACGGGCGCCACGGTGAACAACATGAACTACTCGACCGGCGCCGGCGGGCAGGGCGCGTACAGCAACACGGTCGTGCCGTTCGGGACGTGGCCGGTGAACTTCGGGCCGGCGGTGAAGGACGCCTTCCAGTACTCGCTGTACGGGACGTACTGAGGAGATCCGCTGAAGGGACGCGCTGAAGGGGCGCGCCGAAGGGACGCGCCGAAGGGGCGCGCTGAGGGGTGCCGAGGGGCTTGCGCGGAGGGGCTCCGCGAAGTCGGACCCGGCTCTGTCACAGGCGTGCGACAGAGCCGGGTCCGGTGTTTTTGAACTTGTTCAGAATGGTCTACAGTCGGCTTCGGCCGCGGCTCCTGACGCCTTCACCGGTGTGGTTCCGCGTGCCCGTCGGCGCCGCACGCCCCGTGCTGCCGCGTCGCTCGGCGGACCGCCCCGAGGGCGGCTTCCGCGTGCCCGCCCGCCCGACCACTGAGGGGGAACCCATGTCCGGACCCACCACGCCCGCCCCGGACGGAGCACCGTCCGGGGCGGGCTCAGGACCCGCAGCCGGCTCCGGCCCCGAGGCAGTCCCGGGCGCCGGTACGGGCGGCCGTACCGGCGCGGACGTGCCCCCGGGCGTGGTCGGCGCAGCCCCGCGCGTCGCCGGTGCGTGGGGCGCGGGCCCGGTCGCCGCGGCCGCGTACGGCCCCTACCGGGCGCCCGGCGTGCCGGTGCCGCAGCCGTTCCAGTGGCTGCGGCTCAGCGACCCCGAGCGGAAGTCGCCGGCCACCGGGCGGGCCCTGCTCGCGGCGCTGCTGACCGGCCTGCTGACGTCCTGGTTGCTGATCGACGGGCTCGGCGTCAACCTGCTCCTCTGCGCCGCGCTCGCCACCGCGGGTGCCGGGCTCGCCGCCCGCGCGGCAGGGCGGCGGGTGCGCGGCTGGACCGTCCTGTGGAGTGCCCTCGCGGTCGCCCTGCTCGCCGTCCCGGCGCTGTACGAGGCCGGCTGGCCGGTCCTGCTGTCCACCGTCTGGGCCCTGGGCCTGGCCTCGCTCGCGCTGCACGGGGGGCGCCGCTGGGCCGGTGTCCTGCTCGCGCTGCCCGGCGTGCTGTGGAACCTCGTGCCCGGCCTGCGCTGGGCCCGGAGCGGGCTGCGCGGCGGCAGGGTGCCCGGCCGGAGCCGGGTGGTGCCGGTGGTCAAGGGAGTGCTGGTGGCCGCCGTCCTGCTGGCCGTCTTCGGCGCGCTCTTCGCCGGCGCCGACGCGGCCATGGCGGACATGTTCGAGAGCCTCACCCCCAGCGTGGACCTCGGCGAACTCCCGGTCCGATTCGTGCTCTTCACGATCGGCCTGGTGACCGCGCTGGGCTTCGCCCACATCGCGGCGGGCCCGCGGCGCTGGGACCGCACGCCGGTCCCGCCGGGCCGGGCCCGCGGCCGGCTGGAGTGGGCCCTGCCGCTGGGCGCGCTCAACCTGATGTTCGGCGCCTTCGCGGTGGTCCAGGCCGTGGTGGTGCTCGGCGGCCGGGACTCGATCATGGAGAACACCGGGATGAGCCGCTCCGAGTACGCCCGCCAGGGCTTCTGGCAGCTGCTGGTGGTCACCGTGCTCACCCTGATCGTCGTCGCCCTCGCCAAGCGCTGGGCGCCGCGCGGCACCGAGGCCGACCGCCGGCTGGCACGGCTGCTGCTCGGCACGCTCTGCCTGCTCACCCTGACCGTGGTGGCCTCCGCGCTCGGACGGATGTGGTTCTACGTGGACGCCTCCGGGCTGACCGCGCTCCGGCTCTGGGTCCTGGTGGTCGAGGTCTGGCTGGGCGTCGTCTTCCTGCTGCTCATCGCGGCCGGCCTGACCCGCTCGACGGCCTGGCTGCCGCGCGCCGCCGTGCTCAGTGCGGCGACGGCCGCCGCGCTGTACGGGCTGATGGGGCCGGACGCGGTCGTCGCGGAGCAGAACGTGGCCCGCTTCGAGCGGACCGGGCAGATCGACCTGCGCAACGTCCGGAGCCTCTCGCTCGACGCGGTTCCGGCCCTGGACCGGCTGCCGGGCGACCACCGGACCTGCGCGCTGGACGTCCTCGCGACCGGCCTCGCGGACGACACGCCCTGGTACGCCACCAGCCTGGCCGAGTCCCGGGCCCGGCGGATCCTCGCCGCCCGTCCGCCGGTGGACCGTTCGGCCGAGGACGACGGGGCGTGCGCGCGGCTGGGACTGTACGGCGGCGACTACCGCGGCGAGCGCTGAGCCCCGGGCTCGGCGCGGGGCGTTCGGCGGGGTGCCTCGCGGGGCCGCTCGGCGGGGTCGGGCAGGAACCGGCGGGGAGAAGGCGTGCGGGCCGGCCGGGAGCGAACTGCTCCCGGCCGGCCCGTCATCTCCGGCGGTCGACGCCGGATCGGTCCGCGCACACCGTCCGGCGTCCGCCGATCAGGTGCGTGGTGCGTGGTGCGTGGTGCGTGGTGCGTGAAGTGCGGTGCGGGTGCGCCGCGCTCAGTGCATCGCGACGCCGGAGGCCTCCGTCGGCAGGTCGGAAGCCTTGGCCTTCACCACGAAGACCGCGACCACCAGGGCGACGGCCGCCAGCGCGGCGCCCGCGATGAAGCCGTGCGATATGCCCTGGGCGAGGACCTCGTTGGCCGCGCCGGTGCCCTGCGGGAACTCCTGCTTCTCCATCAGCCAGGCCTTCTGTTCCGGCGTGGCCGTGGCCATGAAGCCGGGCAGCTGGACCTTGGCCTCGGCGGTCGCGTAGTGCGCGAACACCGTGGTCAGGATCGACAGGCCGAGCGACCCGCCGATCTGCTGCATCGAGTTGAGCAGGCCCGAGGCGGCACCGGTCTCGTCCCCGGCGACGCCCGCGACGGCCAGCAGCATCACCGGGACGAAGACCAGGCCCATCCCGAAGCCGAACACGACCGTGGGGCCGAGGACGCCGTCCAGGTAGCCGCTGTCCGCGTCCATGAAGGTCAGCCAGGTGAGCCCGATGGTGACCAGCAGCGAACCACCGGCCATGAACGGCTTCGGGCCGTACTTGACCTGCAGGCTCGACGCGAGCTGGGCGGCCACGATGATGGACGCGCTGATCGGCAGGAAGGCGAAGCCGGACTTCAGCGGGCTGTAGCCCAGCGGGCCCTGCACGAAGAGCGTGATGTAGAAGAAGATGCCGAACATGGCCGCGGCCAGGCAGAGCATCATCACCAGGCCGCCGGTGCGGTTCCGGTCGGCGAACAGCTTCAGCGGGGTGATCGGCTGCGCGGTCCGGGTCTCGATGACCAGGAAGGCGGCCATCAGCACCACACCGGCCGCGAACGAGCCGAGCGTCAGCGGGTCGGACCAGCCGTCCGAGGCGGCACGGATGAAGCCGTAGACCAGGCCGACCAGTCCGAGTGTCGAGGTGAGCGCGCCGGGCACGTCGAAACGGCCCGCCTGGCGCTCCGACTCGGCGATGTGGCGCGGCGCGGCGAAGGCGATCAGGACGGCGATCGGCACGTTGACGAAGAAGACCCAGCGCCAGTCCAGGTACTCGGTGAGCACGCCGCCGGCCAGCAGGCCGATCGCGGCGCCCGAACCGGCCACCGCGGAGAACACCCCGAAGGCCTTGTTGCGTTCGGGCCCTTCCTCGAAGTTGGTGGCGATCAGGGCGAAGGCCGTCGGCGAGCAGATCGCGCCGCCGATGCCCTGGAGCGCGCGGGCGGCCAACAGCATGCCGCCGTCCTGTGCGAAGCCGCCGAGCAGCGAGGCGAACCCGAACAGGAGTGTGCCCGCGATGAAGACCCGGCGCCGGCCGAGGATGTCGCCCGCACGGCCACCGAGCAGCAGCAGGCCGCCGAAGGTCAGCGTGTAGGCGTTGATCACCCACGACAGGTTGGTCGTGGAGAAGTTCAGCACGTCCCTGATCTGCGGCAGGGCGATGTTCACGATGGTGGCGTCGAGCACCACCATCAGCTGCGAGGCCGCGATGACGGTCAGGGTGAGGCCCTTGTTCCGTCCTTGACGGCCCTGCGTTGGAGAGTTCTTGCTGAGTGTGTCGGAGATAGCCAAGTTGATGCCCCCTGCTGGCTACTGCTTCGTGTACTTCGGACCCGGGGTCCGGAACGGTCCGGCGGCGTCCCGCGGACTATGAAGGAACGGAATCGTTCACTACTGTGGACGATAGCGTGGGCGTGATTATGAACGCAACCGTTCCCTAAGGTTGGTGACAATGGATCAGTTGGTGCGGCGCCAGGCGGCGGTTCGGTCGACCGGCCGGGCGGTCGAACGGCCGGTCGAGAGGCCCGTCGAGCGGTCGACCGAGGCCGCCTCGGGACCCTGTCCCGTACGGATCGCGGCCGAGGTCCTGCGCCGACCGGTCCGGCGGCGGGGGAAGGAGCTGGAGACCGCGATCTTCGATGCGACGCTCGACCAGCTCACCTCCGGCGGGTTCGCGCGGCTGACGATGGAAGGGGTCGCCCAGGCAGCCCGGACCGGAAAGGCCGCGCTGTACCGGCGCTGGGCCTCCAAGGTCGAACTGGTCATCGACGCCCTGGACTCCACTCTGCCACGCCCCTCCGACACTCCGGACCTCGGGTCCGCCCGCGAGGAACTCCTCTACCTCGTCGAGAGCTTCGCCGCCGTCGTGCACTCCCGCTCCGGTGGTGCGATGCACGCACTGATGGCCGAGTTGGATCACGAACAGGCCGCGCTGTTCAAGGACTTCATGGCCCAGCGGGTGATCGAACCGACCAAGGGGGTCATTCTGGACATCCTCCGGCGCGGTGCCGAGCGCGGCGACGTCCGGCCCGGCGCGGTCACGTCGATGGTCGCCGACCTGGCGCCGGCGATGCTGCTGTACCGGGTCAAGATCTGCGGCGGGCGGGTGGGCCCGGAGTTCGCGACCGAGCTGGTGGACGAGGTCATGGTCCCGCTGATGCGGAACTGAGGCCGGGGGCCGGGGTGCGGGCGTTCCCGGCGCGGCCCGGCCCGCCCCGGGCCTTCCCGGGTCCTGCGGCGGGTGGAATACGCTGGAGTCCGCCCAGCTGAACGGATTCCGACATGCCCATCGTCCCGCCGACGCACTCCGTCGAGCGCTCGCTCCGGCGGGCCGGCGCCAAGGTCGTGGCCGGCCTCGACGAGGTCGGGCGCGGCTCCTGGGCCGGGCCGGTGACCGTCGGCGCGGCCGTCACCGGACTGCGCCGGCCGCCGGAGGGGCTGACCGACTCCAAACTGCTCACCGAGCGCCGCCGCGAGGCGCTCGCCCCGGTGCTCGCCGACTGGGTCGGCGCGTACGCGCTCGGTCACGCCTCGGCCCTGGAGTGTGACGAGCTGGGGATGACGGCGGCGCTGCGACTGGCCGCAGTCCGGGCGCTGGAGGCGCTGCCGGTGGAGCCGGACGCGGTGATCCTGGACGGCAAGCACGACTACCTCGGCGGTCCCTGGCAGGTGCGCACGGTGATCAAGGGCGACCAGTCGTGCATCTGCGTGTCGGCCGCCTCGGTGCTCGCCAAGGTCCACCGCGACGGACTGTTGGCCGAACTGGGGGAGGCGCACCCCGAGTACGGGTTCGCCGACAACGCCGGCTATCCCTCCCCGGTCCACCGGGCCGCGCTGGAGGAGTTCGGGCCGACCGAACACCACCGCCTCTCCTGGTCATATCTGGACGGACTGCCCAAATGGCGCCACCTGAAGCGGAGCCGGCCCCTTCCCGGGGTGGGCGGAGCGGGTTCGGCGGAGCCGGTCGGCGAACAGCTGGCACTGGGTTTCTGACGGGACGTCGGGGAGGCTCGGGGGCCGGACCGCGAGGTTCGCGGTGACCAACAGGTGGGGCGCCCGTGCGCGTCCGACCGGCATTTGATAGATATCCGGGTATGCCTGTCTTCCCCGAGGAGCCGGAGATCAGCGAGAGCCTCCCGGGCCCCGGCGTTCCAAGCCCCCGTGAGTCGGACGCACACGCCCTCCGTACGCCTGCCACCGGCAGCGCGAACACCGCCGTACCGTCGGCCGCCACCGCGTCGGCCCCGGTACCGGGCCCGCGTCCGGCACCGCCGCGTCCGGCACCCGCGCGTGCGAACCGTCCGGGGCCGCCGCCGCGCCCGAACCAGATTCCCAAGCCCACCCCGCCGCCCCCGCCGTCGCGGACCGCGTCGATCGAGATCCGGCATGTGCCGGCCACCGGGGCGGAGGCCCTGGACCGGGCCGACGAGACGGTCGACCGGCTGCTGGACTCCGGCCGTGACCCGGGAGACATCCTGGTGCTGACGGTCGGCGCGGCGCATCCGTGGCAACAGCACGAACTCACCTTCGGCGAGGAGCGCTACTGGGCGCAGCTCGCCGAAGGCGGCGACGTGTTCTACGCGGACGCCGACCTGACCCGCCCGGCCCGCCGTGCGGTCGTCGTCCTGGCCGTCGCGGCCGGCTCGGCCGGCCGCGACGCCGCAGCACATGCCAAGGCACTCCAGCACGCGGACTCGCTGCTGGTGGTCTGCGGCGGCACCGCTCCCGCCCCGGCCGCCCTCGCGGGCGCCGGAGCACCGACCGGCGGCCGGCTGCCCGCCTGAGACCCTTCGGATCTTCGAGGCCCGGTACCGCTGGTGCCGGGCCTCGACGTTTCCGCGGGGCCTGCGCCACTCCCGGTCGGCGTCCGGACTCCCCGGCCGCCTCGCTCGGCCGGGTCCGGTGCAGGCACCGGCCCCGGGGCGGGCGGGTGGTCGCGTCAGCGGGTGCCGGTACGGCGGGTCGGTTCGATCGCCGTGACCCGGGCGGGTGTCCACGGGTGTTCGGACTGGCGGGACCGCTGTGGCCGTTCGCCGCGCCGGGGCCGCTCGGGCGCCGCCTGCCGCAGTGTCCGCTGGCCGCGCTGGCCGTCGAGGGCCGAACGCGGGGGCAGTTCCGTCACGGTGTGGACCGGTCCGTCCGCCCATGAAGCCGCGTTCGGATTGCGCCCGCTCCGTCCGTCGCCGAGGATCTGCCAGCCGACCGGGGTCAGGGCCACGTACGCGCCGCAGCGCAGCCCGTGCAGGGCGGCCGCGTCCTGGAGCGCCCACATCCAGGCGCCGTCCTGCTCGGTCCAGCCGGCCGCGCCCTCCCGGCAGCTCAGCAGCACGGCCGTCCGGGTCGGGGTGGGAAGGCGCAGGTCGTGCGGGACGACCTGGCGCAGGTGCGTGAGGATCGCGTTGCGGTGGAGCCAGCCGTCCTCGTTGTGCGGGCGGGGTGCGAACGAGGCCGACCCGGTCAGCCGGTGCAGCGCGTCCAGGACCGCGACCACGACCGTGCCGGGCTGGGGCAGGTGGCGCTGGTGCAGCTCCAGCACGAACTCGCGCGGATCGCGGAGCAGCGGTATCCCCGAGGCCGTCCAGGTCTGCAGGTCGAGCACCCGTCTGGGCGAGGAGCTCCGGGCGAGGGGATACTGACCTCGGTCGATGCCGTTGATCACAATCCTCCTTCCCGACCCACGGGCGCGCGGGTACCTGCGTACGCCGAAGACCTGGTCGACGGGACCGG
Source organism: Streptomyces sp. BE20 (assembly GCF_036322525.1). Classification (NCBI taxonomy): domain Bacteria; kingdom Bacillati; phylum Actinomycetota; class Actinomycetes; order Kitasatosporales; family Streptomycetaceae; genus Streptomyces; species Streptomyces sp. BE20. Next base: position 88,401 of record NZ_JAQYWW010001060.1, read on the forward strand.
GTTCCGGGTACGGTCCGATTCTCAGGGTAGCCGGGCGGGAGCGGCAACGATGAAATGATGAACGCCGCCCGAAAGCCAACGTTCTGCCGGATATATTCCACGTTCGTGCGAGTGCTACCCGACTGCTGCCGGATCGTGATCCGGGCCGCCTGAGGGATGCCGCGAAGTGTCCCGCGCGACTCCGTCCCGCCTTTCCGCCGGTGGCGGCCCCGGCGGTGTCCGCCGGGGCCGGCCGCGTTCCGGTGATCTCCTTAATTACTCCATTCGGGTGATATGAGTCGATCGGCTCCGGACCGGCCGTCAGCCCTGCACCGCCAGCACCAGCGGCAGCACCGCACCGGCACCGGCCCGCCGCAGCAACCGGGCGGCCACGGTGACCGTCCAGCCGGAGTCGACCAGGTCGTCCACCAGTAGGACCGGCCCGCCCGCGGCCGCCACCGCCGCTTCCAGCTCCGGCGGCAGGACGAGGGCACCGGCCAGGGCGTTCAGCCGCTGGGCGCTGTTGCTGCGCGACCCGTGCGGGGGCTGTCCGGTCGCGTACTCGATCTGTCCGAGCAGGGGGAGCCTCCCGATCTCGGCGATCCGGGCCCCCAGACTGCCGACCAGCCGGGGCCGGCGGGACGAGGCCATGGTCACCACGCCGACCGGCCGGTCGAGTCGGCCGCCGTCGGCCGCGGCAGGGCCGGCCCAGCCGCCCGGACCGCGCGCCCAGTCGGCCAGGACGGTCACCAGGGCGTCCACCGCCTCGCCCGGGACCGGCCCGTCGGGGGCCTGGTCGGCGAGCAGCGCCCGCAGGCGGTTGCCCCAGCCGATGTCGGAGAGCCGGCCGAGGGCCCGGCCGGTCTCGGCCTGCTCTCCGGCCGGGATGCGGCCCTTGAGCGGCACGCCCAGCGCGTCCATCCCGGTGGGCCAGAGCCGACGGGGCTCGAAACCGACCCCGGGCCGGCCGAGAGAGGCCCGGGCCGCCTCCAGGGCCTCGGTCGAGACCTCCGGACCGTGCAGCGGTCCGGCGCAGTTGTCGCACCGGCCGCAGGGGGCGGCCTGCTCGTCGTCCAGCTGCCGGCGCAGGAACTCCATCCGGCAGTCGGTGCCCGCCGCGTACTCGCGCATCGCCCGCTGCTCGGCCTCGCGGGAGGCGGCGACGTTGGCGTAGCGGGCGGTGTCGTACTCCCAGCTCTGCCCGGTGGCCGTCCAGCCGCCCTTGACCCTCCGGACGGCGCCGTCCACGTCCAGGACCTTGAGCATGGTCTCCAGCCGGGCGCGGCGCAGGTCCACCCGGGGCTCCAGGGCGGCGGTGGAGAGCGGGCGGCCGGCTTCGGCGAGTGCGTCGATGGTCCGGCGCACCTGCTCCTCGGGCGGGAACGCCAGCGAGGCGAAGTAGCGCCAGATCGCCTCGTCCTCCCGGCCGGGCAGCAGCAGGACCTCGGCCCGGTCGACCCCGCGCCCGGCACGGCCGACCTGCTGGTAGTAGGCGATCGGGGAGCTGGGCGAGCCCAGGTGCACCACGAAGCCGAGGTCCGGCTTGTCGAAGCCCATGCCCAGGGCGGAGGTGGCGACCAGTGCCTTGACCCGGTTGGCGAGCAGATCGGCCTCGGCGGTGCGGCGCTCGGCGTCCTCGGTGCGGCCGGAGTAGGCGGCCACCGCGAAACCCCGCTCGCGCAGGAAGGCCGTCACCTCGTCCGCGGCGGCGACCGTCAAGGTGTAGACGATGCCGGAGCCGGGCAGCCGGTCGAGGTGGTCGGCGAGCCAGGCCAGCCGGTGCGCCGGGTCGGGCAGTGCGAGCACGCCGAGGGTGAGGCTCTCGCGGTCGAGCGGTCCGCGCAGCACCAGGGCGTGCGCGTCGCCGGTGCCCGTGCCGAGCTGCTCGGCGACGTCGGCGGTGACCCGGGCGTTGGCCGTGGCGGTGGTGGCCAGCACCGGGACGCCCGGCGAGAGGTCGGCGAGCATGGTGCGCAGCCGACGGTAGTCGGGGCGGAAGTCGTGGCCCCAGTCGGAGATGCAGTGGGCCTCGTCGACCACCAGCAGGCCGGTGGAGGCGGCGAGCTTCGGGAGCACCTGGTCGCGGAAGTCCGGGTTGTTCAGTCGCTCGGGGCTGACCAGCAGTACGTCGACGGCCCCGGCGGCGACCTCGGCCTGGACGGTGTCCCACTCGTCGGTGTTGGCGGAGTTGATGGTGCGGGCGTGGATGCCGGCCCGGGCGGCCGACTCCACCTGGTTGCGCATCAGGGCGAGCAGGGGGGACACGATGACCGTCGGTCCGGCGCCCCGGGCCCTCAGCAGGGAGGTGGCGATGAAGTAGACGGCGGACTTGCCCCAGCCGGTGCGCTGGACCACGAGGGCCCTCCGGTGGTCGACGACCAGCGCCTCGATGGCCGTCCACTGGTCCTCGCGGAGCGTGGCGCCCGGGCCGGCCAGCTCGCGCAGGACGGCCTCGGCCCGGGTCCGGACCTCGGCGCGGTCGGCGGCGGTGGCGGTGGTGTGGGTCTTCGGCTGCTGCATGGCGTCCATGTAACCCCGAGGTGCCGACAAGCGGCGAACGGCGGCCGGTCACGCGTGGGTGGATCGGGGTCGCATTTCATCATCTGTACTGCTGAACGGCCGTCAAATGTCCCCCTGGAGGGTGGTGCGTGTTGAGCCGAACGAGGGAGGAGTTATGCACAGGCGGGGTTTATCCACAGGGGAAAAAGAAAAATCCGGAGGCTCCGGTGAATTGCGCCAGTCTTCCGGCCATGAACAACGAACGCATCGCGCTCCCCTTCGGCGACGGCCCCGGCGGCCGGCCGATCACCATGCGGGGCCCGGCCGACATGGCCGAGCTGCTGCCCTACCTCCTCGGGTTCTTCCCCGACGACAGCATCGTCGCGGTCGGTCTCCGATCCCCGGACCTCCGCCAGGGCGGGGTGATCCGGCTGGACATCCCCGAGTCGCCGGAGGAGTGGCCGGCCGCCGCCGAGGAGACGGCCGACCTGCTGGTCGGGCTCTCCGAGCAGCAGGGCGAGCGGCCGGTCCAGGTCCTCCTCTACCTCTGTCAGGACCCGGGCAGCGATCACGGTCCGCCGACGGACGAGCGGCTGCGGCCGCTCGCCGAGCGGTTGCGGCTGGCCTTCGAGAGCCGCGGGGTGCGGGTCAAGGAGGCGCTCTGCGTCTCGGCCGGTCGCTGGTGGTCCTTCCTCTGCCGGCGTGACGGGTGCAGTTGCGATCCGGCGGGCAACCCGATCGGCAGCGCTCCCGGGCCCGGCCCGGTCGCGGTGGCCGCCACCGTCGCGGGCCTCGCCCCGCGCGGGAGCCGCAAGGAGATCGTCGCCGGGCTGGCGCCGGTCGGCCCGCCCGCCGCCGGCCCCCAGCGGCGGGCGATCGCCCGGGCCGAGGGCGGTCCGGCGGCGGGGCGGCGGCCGTCGCTCGGCCGGGAGGAGAGCGCCCGGCTGCTCGACGGGGCCGTGGCCGCGTTCATGGCGGGCGCCGTCGAGCTCGACGAGGACCGGACGGCCCGGCTGCTGCTGGTGCTCCAGGACCGGGTGATCCGGGACCGCGCCGCCGAGTACGCCAGGCCGGCCGAGCTGGCGTCCGCCCAGCGGCTCTGGCGGTTCCTCGCCACCCGCTGCGTGCCGCCCTACACGGGCTACGCGCCGCCGCCGCTCACCCTGCTGGCCTGGGTCTCCTGGGTCGCGGGAGACACCGCCACGGCGCGTGTGGTGCTCGCGCACACGCTCCGTCTCGCGCCGTCCTACCTGCTGGCCCAGCTCCTGTACGAGTCGCTCAACGGTGGCTTCACGGTCGAACCGCTGCTGGCGAGCGTGGAGACGGAGCGCTGCCGCCGCACCGAGCGGGAGCGGACGTCGGCGGTGGGGCCGACCGTCGCTCAGGCTCAGGCTCAGGCCGACGGCGGGCGGGCCGGTACCGGTCCGGATGGCGAGGCCCCCGATGCTGCCGTGCCGGTCGCGGTCGAGCCCGTGGAGGTCGAACATCCGGACGCCGAGTCTGCGGAGGCCGAGCCCGCAGGTGGGGAGCCGGCGGACACCGGGCCGGGCGGGGCAGGAGCGGGTGACCCGGCGCCGCCGGACCGGGCCGACGGGTCTGACCGGCCGGGCGGTTCCGCGACGGCGAAGGCCCGCCGCCGTCGCAGGCGTGGCCGCCGGGCACGGCCCGAGGGATCGTCGCCGTCCGGAGGAGCGAGCGGCCCGGTGCCCGGCGCCGCCCCGGATTCCGGGCATCCGACGGAGACCCCGCCCGAGCCGGCCGCAGTCGTCGGTGCGACCGGTCGGTCCGGCTCGTCGGACCTCGCGGGGCCGTCGGGCGCTGCCCGAGTGCGCGGCGGTCGGACCGGTGCGGAGCCGGTGCCGCGTCTCCTGCCGGGGCTGCCGGGCTGCCGCCCGGCAGAGCGACCCCGCTCCACCCGGCGGGCACGGATCAGCCGCTCCTCGCCCGGGGCGGCACCGGTCTCACCGACCCCCGCCCGCCGAGGCCGGTGCCGGGGCGTGCGGAGTGCGCAGGCCGGAGCCCAAACGTCCCGGTGATCCGGGAACCCCGCGCGGGCACCGCCCGGTCCGGTCCGGGTGCCCGCCGGGCGCCGGGACCGGCCGGGGCCCGCCGGCAGGCGCGGCTACGCCTCGCCGCGGGCCATCGCGATCAGGCGGTCGAGCACCTTGCCGTTGCTGACCCGGAGGCCGTCATGCTCCCACTCGTTGGTGATCCAGGTCCGCAGCCCCCGGACGGCCCGGGCGGTCGCCAGGGAGTCGGCCGTGTCGACGTACATGTCGTCGTGGTAGACGGCCGCCACCACCGGCACCTCGTTGGCGGCGAGCCGCGCCGGGTCGTACAGGTCGGGCCAGTCGGTCCGGGCGGCGAGCAGGTCCGCGGTCTCCTTCAGCGGTCGCAGCGCGGGGTCGGTGTCGAACATCCAGGGGTAGATCATCTCGCCGGTGAACAGCACCGGCGCGTCGGACTCCAGAGCGGTCCGGGCGTCGAAGGCCGGGAACTCCGCGCGGACCCGCTCGGCGGACCAGGCGGTGCCGGCGGGGTCCACCGAACGCTGGCCGTAGATCGACTCGTGCAGGACGGCGTAGAGCGGGCCCTGGACGAAGGAGAGCTGCGCCTCGGCACCGGCCAGGAAGGTGTCGGAGAGCTCGGGGCCGTCGGTGCCCTCCACCCAGGCCTCCTCCAGCAGGTAGTGCAGGGTGCCGGAGCCGCTGCCGCTGCCGAGCAGCATGCCGAGTGCCTGGAAGGCCCGGACGGTGAGCAGCCCGCCGCCGGGCAGGGTGGCGGGGGAGCCGGAGAGGTGGGCGGCGATCCGCCGCACGCCTGCCACGTCCTCGGGGAAGCGGTCGTAGTGGCCCTCGTTCTTGCGGACGACCCGGGGGTAGGCCGCCCGGTAGACGTCGTCTGCGGAGCTGCGCAGCCCGGCGAGGCCACCCGTGACGAAGGCCTGGTCCAGTCCCTCGGGCGCGATCGAGAGGTAGGTGAGGGTACAGAAGCCACCGAAGCTCTGGCCGAGCAGGCTCCAGCGGCGGTCCTCGCCGAGCAGCCGGCGGCGGATCAGCTCGGCGTCCCGCACGATCGAGTCGGCACGGAAGTGCGCGAGGTAGTCGGCCTGCTCCTCGGCGCCACCGCGACGGGCGAGCGTCTGCCGGGTCGCGGGCGTGGAACGCCCGGTCCCGCGCTGGTCGAGGAGGAGTACCCGGTAGTCGTCGAGGGCGCGCTCCAGCCAGCCGTCCAGGCCGAGCGGGCGGCCGGCCTTGCCTCCCGGGCCGCCCTGGAGGAAGAGCAGCCAGGGCAGGTCGTCGTCCTTCGCGCGGCCCGGGGCGACCACCTCGCGGGCGTACACCTCGATCTGCTCGCCCTGTGGGGCGCTGTGGTCGAGGGGCAGCTGGAAGACGTGGTCGGTGCTGACAATCCCGGGCAGCCGGCTGGGGGTGGACATACAACTCCTCGGTCTCTGCTGGTCACAGCGATCGCGTCGGCCCCCACCGGGGTTGCCGGTGGCGGGGCCGCGATCCCCGCACCGTATCCTGGCCGCGGCCGAGCACCGGCCCGGCGGTCACTGTCCAGGACGGCCATCCGACGGACCGGGCCTCGACGGCCCGCAGGACGGCGGGGAGGCGGCACCGGACCGGCACCGGAGCGGAGTCACAGCGAAAGCCCCGGCGGGTCCGCGAGCACCGACGGCACGCACGCCCGGAATCCCGGGCGGGTACCGCGGTCGAAGCCGGCGGGCGTGACCTGTGGACGGTCTCCGGCGTTGACCCCGGGGGCCCCGGGCCCGGCACCACGCCCCGTCCGGATCCGCCGTCGGGCCCGGAGTACCGTCCGGACGGTCGGCCGACACGGCACCCGTGCAGGTGGCGGTGCCGGCCCCGAGCGGCGGGGTGCGGAACGGACCGCCGCTCCGCGGCAGCGGTCCGCGCGGGGCACCGGCCGGGCATGACGTCACCGCCGCCGCGGGACGTCGGACCCGACGGCGCGCCGGGCGGGTCCGGTGAACGACCGGGCGCGACGGCACGCCCGGGAACGGCGCGGAGCCGATACCGACCCGGTATCGCGTCCCGCATGGCACGGCCCGGTACCGGGTACGGCCAGGCACGGCACACCGGCCGACGGAGAGGTCCGTCGGCCCGAGACACCACCAGCACGCGATCGAACATGCTCGCGGCCCACCGGCCCTGAACGGCCACCGGACCGCCGAGGGGAGGAGAGTCCGGTGACCGCGATGAGGCCACCACAGGCCATGCCGGCCGAGAGTGTGGTCGGCGCGCCCAGACCGGTCGGCCGACCGGATCCGGCCCAGCCCGGAGCGCCCGGCGGCCAGGCCCGGTCGGCGCCGCCGCGCCCGCAGCCGGCCGCCGCCCACCACGCGGTGCTCTGCGTCAACGCACCGGCGATGGCCGCCTCCGGGCCGGACGGCCAGCTGCGCGGGCACGGCCTGCACGGCTTCTACCGCTCGGGTGTCCGCGTGGTCGCCCGGATGGAGCTGCGGCTCGGCGGGATCGAGCCGCTCCCGCTCCAGGGCACCCTCACCACCGCGGCGCAGGCCCGTTTCCTCGGGGCCGTCCGGCTCCCCGGCGACCTCGACCCCGATCCGGCGCTCACCGTCGAGCGGCTGCGCCACGCCGACGGCGTCGAGACCGTGACGGTGCGGAACACCGGCAGCCGCGCGGCCCGGCTCCCGCTGGAGATCGCGCTCGGCACCGACCTCGGCCCGGTCGGCGAGATCGCCGCCGGCCACCGGCCGCCGGACCTGCCCGGCCAGGTGCAGTCCTCCGGGTTGCGCTGGGCGGGGCCCACCCACAGCGCCGCGGTCAGTGCCCAGCCGTCTCCGCACGCCGTCCTGGCCGGCGCCGGTGTGCTGCGCTGGGACCTGGAGGTCCAACCCGGGGCCCGCTGGTCGGTCGAGCTGCGGGCCGAACTGGAGACCACCCTGCCCGGCCCGCGACCGCCCGGCGGTCGGGGCACCGGAGTCCCGCTGCCCTGGGCCGAGCCCGAGGTGCGCTGCGACGACCCCCGGGCCGCACTGGTGGTGGCACGCTCCCTCGACGCCCTCGGCGGGCTGCTGTTCGCCGACCCCGACCGGCCGACCGACCTCTACCCCGCCTCCGGCGCACCCTGGCGGTTCGGGCTCGCCCCGGCCGACGCGCTCTGGGCGGCCCGGCTGGCACTGCCGCTCGGCACCCGGCTCGCCGCCGGCACCCTCCGGGCCCTGGCCCGCCGTCAGCAGCCGGCGCCCGCCCCCGGCCAGGGCGGTCACCGCCCCGAGGGCCTGCTGCCGGGGGCCCTGCGGCACGGTGGCCCCGAACTGCCGCCCACCTGTACCGCCACCGAGGCGACGCTGCTGTTCGTCACCGTGCTGGCCGAGGCCTGGCGCTGGGGCCTGCCCCGGCAGGAGGTCGCCGAGCTCCTCCCGGCCGCCGAGCGCGCGCTCGCGGCGCTGCGCGAGGGCCTGGTCGACGGCTTCGTCACCGACCTCAGCCGGCCGGTCGAGGAGAGGTCGGCCCACCCGGTGCCCGCCCGGGCCGAGGTCCAGGCCCAGGCGCACCGTGCCGCCCTGCACGGGGCCGACCTGCTGGCGGCCTTCGGCCGGCCCGGCGCCGAGGAGTGGCGGAGCTGGGCGGCCGGACTGCGCGCACGGTTCCGCGACCGGTTCTGGGTGGACGACCTCTCCGGCGGCCGTCCGGCCGCCGGTCTCGCCCCGGGCGGCCAGCCGCTGCCCGCCGTCGCCTCCAGCCTGGTCCACCTCCTCGACCCGGGGCTCTCGGCCGAGGGCGGCCGGCACGAGAGCCTGCTGGACCGTGAGCAGACCAGGCTGCTCGCCCATCGGCTGGCCGCGCCGGAGCTCGACAGCGGCTGGGGGCTGCGCACGCTGAGCGCCAAGTCGCCCCGGTTCAACCCGCTGGGCCACCGCAGCGGCGCGGTACGGGTCCACGAGACCGCCCTCGCCGTCGCCGGGCTCGCCGAGGCCGGCCACGAGAACGAGGCCGGCGCACTACTGGAGGGTCTGCTCTCCGCCGCCGCCCACTTCGAGGGCCGGTTGCCCGAGATGTACGCGGGGGAGCAGCGCACGCCGGGCTGCCCGCCGGTGCCGCACCCGGGTGCCTGCCGCCCGGCGGCGGTCTCGGCCGCCGGGGCCGCGCACGCGGTGTTCGCGCTGGCCGGCGTCCGGCCCGATGTCCCGGGCGGGCGGGTACTGGTCCGCCCGGCCAGCACCGCGCCGCTCGGAGAGCTGGAGTTGACCGGTCTGCGGGTCGCGGGCGAGCCGTTCTCGGTGCGGGTCAGCCGGATCGGGGTCGCGATGGTGGAGGAGGCGTCCGCCGAGCTGCAGCTGGTCGCCCGCTGACGCCGCCCCTGCCGCGCGGGGCGGGCCCGGCCGTCGGCCGGGCCCGCCCTCCTGCGGACTGTCCGTACGCGGGCCTGTGCTTATCGTCAGAGAGACGACTATGATCGTCGCCATGTCGCGTTATGACCCGTCGGCCTTCCCCCCGTTCGCTGTCACGGTCGACCTGGTGGTGCTGACGGTGCGCGAGCACGCGCTCTGTGCCCTGCTGGTCCGACGGGGCGAGCCTCCCTACCAGGGCTACTGGGCCCTCCCCGGAGGCTTCGTCCGCCCCGACGAGGGCCTCGCGGAGGCGGCCTCCCGGGAGCTCGCCGAGGAGACCGGTCTGCGCGCCCACTCCGCCCCCGGACACGACGCGGTCGGCCCCGGCACCGCCGGCGCCCACCTGGAACAGCTCGCGACCTACGGCCACCCCCAGCGCGACCCCCGGATGCGGGTGGTCAGCGTGGCGTACCTGGTCCTCGCGCCGGACCTGCCGACCCCGCGCGCCGGCGGCGACGCCAGCGGCGCACGCTGGGCACCCGTCACCGAACTGCTCGGCCCGGACCCCGTCGACGGGGTCCCGCTCGCCTTCGACCACGGGCTGATCCTGGCCGACGGAGTGGAGCGCGCTCGCTCCAAGATCGAGTACTCCTCGCTGGCGACGGCCTTCTGCGCGACCGAGTTCACCGTCGGCGAGCTGCGCCGGGTCTACGAAGCGGTCTGGGGTGTGGCGCTCGACCCGAGGAACTTCCACCGCAAGGTGACCGGCACACCCGGGTTCCTGCTTCCCTCGGGCGGCACCACGACGCGTCAGGGCGGGCGCCCGGCGCAGCTCTTCACCTCCGGCGGAGCCAACGTGCTCAACCCGCCGATGCTGCGCCCGGAGTCCTGAGCCCCCGAGCTCCCTTCGCCCCCGGCGTCGTCCGGACGCACCGCGTGTCATCGGTGCTGCGGCGTTCCCGCCCTGCCCCTCCCCGCCCCTCCCGGCCGCGTCGCGGTCCCCTCGCACGCCGTGGTGGTTCGCTCGCTCTCCCGGGCTACCCGGGTCTCCTCGCAGGATCGGATTGTCCCCTGATCGGGTGAGGTGCGCGGGCGTCGGGCCCGTGCCGCCCCCACAATGCCCGGAATCTCCGGACCGGCCCCCTAATGTGCTGGCGCGGAGCCGTGCGGGCACGACCCCGCGCCACGCAGACCGGGTCGGCCGAGGCATGGGAGCAGCCAGCGATGATCCAGATCACCGGACTGACCAAGGTCTACCGACGGGGCGGTCCGCCTGCGGTACTGGATCTGACCTTCGACGCCCGCCCCGGCATGGTGACGGCGTTGCTCGGTCCCGAGGAGGCGGGCAAGTCCACCGCCCTGCGGCTGATGCTCGAACTCGAACGCGGCCGGGGCGTGACCCTCTTCGACGGCCGCACCTACCGCCGGCTGCGGCGGCCCGAGCGCGAGGTCGGCGTGGTGCTGCCCGACCCCGGCCGGGCCGGCGGAGCCGCGGACGCCGCAGGCCACCCCGGCCGGAAGGCGCGCGGTCACCTCAGGATGCTGGCGGCGGCCGTCGGGGTCCCGGCGAGCCGGGCCGACGAGCTGCTGGAACAGACCCGGCTGGCGGCCGTCGCCGACCAGCGCCTGCGGACCTTCTCGCCCGGGATGCACCGACGGCTGGCCCTCGCCGCCGCGCTGCTCGGCGACCCGGGGATCCTGCTTCTGGACGCGCCGACCGAGGGGCTCTCGCCGCGCAACGCGGAGTGGTTCCAGGCCTTCCTGCGCTCCTTCGGCGTCGCGGGCGGGACGGTCCTGGTCACCACCCGCACTCCGCAGGACGCCGCCCGGTTCGCCGACCGGGTGATCACCCTGGACCAGGGCCGGCTGGTGGCCGACCAGCCGGTGACGGAGTTCCGCCGCACCCGGCTCAGCCCGGAGGTCGCCGTCCGCGGGCCGCAGATGGCGCGGCTCGCGGACCTGCTGGTCGGCCAGGGGGCGCAGGTCCGCCGCGACGGCGGGGCCGGTCTCGCGGTGGCCGGGATCGGCCGTACCGAGATCGGTGAACTCGCCTACCGCAACGGCATCCTGTTGCACGAGCTGGCCGACCGCGTGGTCGAGCAGCCCGCGCCCCGGGCCGCCCTGCCGGTCGGGTCCGGGCGCTCCGGGCACCTGCACCTCCAGAGCCGGGCGGGACAGGACCGCCCGGCGAAGGCGCAGCGGGATCAGGGGGCTCCGGAGGAGCAGCGGGAGCCGACCGGTGGAGGCCGGAAGGCAGAGCTCGGGGCAGGGGGAGCGGACCGGACGGTCGCGCTGCCCCAGGTGCCGACGGAGCCGGCCCCGGTGCCGCAGCCGGCCGCCGCCGAGCGGGACCGGACGCCCTCGCCCACCCTCGCGCTGCCGGTCGCACCCGGGCCGGCCGTGGCCCCGGTCGCCGTCTCGGCCGCGACCGCGCTGTCGGCGATCACGGGGCGGGCCGGCCGACGTGCGGCCCGCCGGCCCGGATCCTCACCGGCACCCCGGCTCCAGCCCCCGCTCACGCCGGCGGAGACCCCGCCTCCGGCCGAGACCCCGCCTCCGGCACCGGCGCAGGTTCAGGCCCCGACGTCCGTTCAGGACCCGGCCCGGGTGCGGCTCCAGGACCGGGCTCCGGCCCAGGCCCAGGCCCAGGCCCAGGCCCAGCCTCAGACCCAGGCCCAGGCCCGGGCCGCGCGCCCGGTCGAGGACGAGGACGCGGACACCTCCCCGACGGTCGCCGTGGACCGGCTCTTCCGGGACGGCCTGAACGACCTGGCCCGGTCCGGGGTCACGCCGGTATCCACGTTCCCCGAACACGCGGTGCCCTCCGACGACCTGACGACCGACGACACCGTCCGTCTCGGCCGCCTCGCCCAACCCCTCGCGGAGTCGGGCGTACGGTCCCCGCGGACGCCCGTGCCGCCGACCGGGGCGGGCGACGACCGCGCCGTCACGGAGCGCCGGCCGGCCGACCCCGCAGGGTCGCGCGGGCTGCCGGCGTACTCCGGACCCGCCGGTCACGGTCGGATGCCGACCGGGTCGCGCTCGCTGTCGGCGGCTGCGGCAACGACTCCGACTCCGCCGCCGGCTTCGGGCTCGCTTCGGGCCTCCGGATCCGACCTTGCTGCTGACCCGGCGAATTCCGGGGAGGCCGGGCCGACCCGCAGGGCTGCACCGGCGACCGGGACACCCCAGCACGCCTCCGCAGCCCTCCCGGCCGCGGCTCCGGCACACGCGCTGCCGGCTCTGCCCACGCCCACCCCCGCTCCCGCCCCGGTGTGGACCTCCGCCGGGTCGGCCGGGGCAGAGGCACCCGGCCACGGAGCCGCTGTCCTTCCCGTCACCCCCGCCACCATCGACCTTCGGAGCGAGTGAACCGTGCGAGTTCTGGCCTACGAGCTGCGCCGGTTGCGCGGCCTGCGTTCCACCTGGCTGCTGCTCGGTGCCGTGGTGCTCTGTGACGCGGCGGTGGCCGCCGTGCTGGCGGGGCAACTGCCCGACGGGGGGCTGGACGGTGCGGCGGCGGTGCGGCTGCTGACGGCGACGGTGCCGCTGGTGCCCCTGCCGTTCGCCGCGTTGGGGGCCGGGGTGCTGGGGGCGCTGTCGTACGGGCACGAGGTGCGGCACCCGGGGCTGGCGGCCTCGCAGGTGTCGTACCCGCGCCGGGTGCGGCTGCTGACGGCCAAGCTGCTGGTGACCGGTTCGGTGGCGGCGCTGCTGGCGCTGGTCACGCTGCTGGTCGACGCGGTGGCCGTGCACCTCGCACTGCCGGCAGGGGCGACGGTGACGGCGTGGTCCGAGCCGGCCGCGCTCTCCGGTCGGGTGGCGGAGGCGCTGGCCTCGGCCGGCCTGGGCGGGCTCGGCGACGTGCCGACCGTGCTGGCGCCCGTGGCACTGGCGGCCGGGCAGGGTGCGCCGGCCGCGTTGCTGGCCTTCGTCCTGCTGGTGGTCGTGGCGGGCTGGACCGGGGTGCTGACGGCCTCGCTCACCCGCAGCGCCGCTGCCGGGGTGCTGCTGCTCTGCGCGCTGCCGCCGCTGCTGGAGTCGGGTGTGGCGCTGCTGCTGCGGCAGACCGGGACGGCGTGGCCGACCCGGGCGGCGGAGCTGCTGCCGTTCCAGTCGGGGGTCGAGTGGGCGTACGGATGGGTGTACGGCGGGGACCGCCGGGTTGCGGAGAGCGGGTCGGCCCTGACCGACCCGGCGTTGCTGGCCGCGGTGACGGCGCCGGCCTTCGTACTGCTGCTGACCACCCTGCTGGTCCAGGCCCGGCGCCGGGCGCTCTGAGCCACCCCGCGGGCCGGGACACGGCCGCCTGGCGGACTGCGGACGGACTGCGGACGGACTGTGGGTCGGCCGCCGGGGAGGTGCGTGGAGACGCGGAACGGTGGCGTCCGGCCCCTGACGGTTCGCCAAGATCGGCCACCAGTGACCGCAATGAGCGTTTCTTCCTGATAAGAAGTCAATTATCCAGTCACGGTCGATCACCCTTTCGTGTGCTTTTCACGAGAATTCTCAAGCTGTGCTCCCCGATCGCCGACAAAGGACCTGTGAGTACCCTTGCGCACCCCACCATGACCCCTGCCCGTTCCGCCGACGGGGCCATCCCCGGCTCCGGCGACCTGGACCGCTTCTCGTACGCCGACCGGCCGACCCCGCCGGCGCCCCGTTGGGAGGGCGCCGAGTCGGACCTCGCCCGGGTCGGCCGCAAGACCACCAGCAGCCGCGGCCGCGGCCTGCACGGCCAGCTGGTCCAGCAGCTCGGCCAGATGATCGTCTCCGGCGACCTCGGCGCCGACCGGCCGCTCGTCCCCGAGGAGATCGGCCAGCGGTTCGAGGTGTCCCGCACCGTCGTCCGCGAGTCGCTGCGCGTGCTGGAGGCCAAGGGTCTGGTCAGTGCCAGGCCGAACGTCGGCACCCGGGTCCGCCCCGTCAGCGACTGGAACCTGCTCGACCCGGACATCATCGAGTGGCGCGCCTTCGGCCCCCAGCGGGACGAGCAGCGCCGGGAGCTGTTCGAGCTCCGCTGGGCGATCGAGCCGCTGGCGGCCCGGCTGGCCGCCGGCCACGGCCGGGAGGACGTCCAGCAGCGCATGGTCGAGCTGGTCGAGATCATGGGTCACGCCGCGGCCCAGGCCGATCACTCGACCTTCACCCGGGCCGACGCCGAACTGCACGGGCTGCTCCTCCAGCTGGCCGGCAATCGGATGCTGGAGCACCTCTCCGGGATCGTCGCCTGCGCGCTCCAGGTGTCCGGCGGTCCGGTCATCTCCTGCGAGCGGCCGGTCGAGGCCTCCGTCAGCCTGCACGCCCGGCTGGTGGACGCGCTCGGGGCCGGCGACGGCACCGCGGCCGAGGCCGCGACGCGGGCGCTGCTCACCGTCCACCCCGAGATCGAGCCGTCGGTCCCGGCGCCCCGGGAGCACTGAGCGGTCCGTTCGGGGCCGAGTGTTCTCCCCGTTCCCCGCGACCACCGGCCCTCCGGCTGCCGCCACGGCGCAGCCGGAGGGCCTCTGCGTGTCCGGGCGGTGGGCGGCGGAACGGGCCGGGTGCCACCCGATGACCCAAGTGTCGTGTCCATGGTGACGGGCTTCGGTGCGAGTGAGGGATGATGGAAGTCGGCCCCGGGCCGCGGAGAGCGAACGGTGTGACCCGCGACACGAAGGCCATGCGTAACACTTGACGTGTAGCAGCGATGTCTCCTGAGCGGGAGCAGCTCCGGAATACCCCAACGTGTCAGAATGCTGTGTTGGTCCGCGGCGCTGCTGCCGTCCTGCAAACCCAGTCCTCAAACCCGAGTCGGTCGGAATCGACACCGCGTGCCCGACGCGCGATCTCCTTCCCCGCCCGCTCGGGCGGCCGGTACGGGTTCGAGTCCACTCATCGTCCGAGAGGTTGTTCGTGTCGGCCAGCACATCCCGTTCGCTTCCCCCCGAGATCGCCGAGTCCGCGGCTCTGCTGGCGCTCATCGAGCGGGGCAAGGCCCAGGGGCAGATCGCCGGTGACGACGTACGCCAGGCGTTCGAGGCGGACCAGATCCCGGTCACCAAGTGGAAGAACGTCATGCGCAGCCTCAACCAGGTTCTGATTGAGGAGGGGGTGGATCTCATGGTCAGCGCGGCCGAACCGGCCGGCGCCAAGCGCAAGAGCGTCGCTGCCAAGAGCCCCACCAAGCGCACGGCCACCAAGGCGGTCACCACCCGGACCCCCGCCACTCCGACCAAGCCGCCCGTGCGCATCGCGCCCGGTGCGCCCGTCTCCACTCCCGCGGTCGCGGCCGCTGCCGCGCCGGTCAGCACGGTGTCCGCCGAGATCACGGTCGAGGGGACAGGCGTCGCCGCCGACGTGAAGGCCGTCGCCAAGAAGGCCGTCGCCAAGAAGGCGGTCGCCAAGAAGACCGCCGCCCCGGCCAAGAAGACGGCCGCCAAGAAGACCACCGCCACCAAGACCGGCAAGGCCGGCGAGGAGGAGCTGCTCGGCGAGGAGGAGCTGGAGGACGCGGCGCTCCCCGGCGACAAGCCCGCCGCCGAGGGTGACGCTCCGGAGGAGGAGTCGGAGGGGTTCGTCCTCTCCGACGACGACGAGGACGACGCCCCGGCCCAGCAGGTCGCCGTGGCGGGTGCCACCGCCGACCCGGTCAAGGACTACCTGAAGCAGATCGGCAAGGTCCCGCTGCTCAACGCCGAGCAGGAGGTCGAGCTTGCCAAGCGCATCGAGGCCGGCCTGTTCGCCGAGGACAAGCTCTCGGCCGCCGACAAGCTCGCCCCCAAGCTCAAGCGCGAGCTGGAGATCATCGCCGAGGACGGCCGCCGGGCCAAGAACCACCTGCTGGAGGCCAACCTCCGTCTGGTCGTCTCGCTGGCCAAGCGCTACACCGGTCGCGGCATGCTCTTCCTGGACCTGATCCAGGAGGGCAACCTGGGCCTGATCCGTGCGGTCGAGAAGTTCGACTACACCAAGGGCTACAAGTTCTCCACCTACGCGACCTGGTGGATCCGTCAGGCGATCACCCGCGCGATGGCCGACCAGGCCCGCACCATCCGTATCCCGGTGCACATGGTCGAGGTCATCAACAAGCTGGCCCGCGTCCAGCGCCAGATGCTCCAGGACCTGGGCCGCGAGCCCACCCCGGAGGAGCTGGCCAAGGAACTCGACATGACCCCGGAGAAGGTCATCGAGGTCCAGAAGTACGGCCGCGAGCCCATTTCGCTGCACACCCCGCTGGGTGAGGACGGCGACAGCGAGTTCGGCGACCTGATCGAGGACTCCGAGGCGGTCGTCCCGGCCGACGCGGTCTCCTTCACCCTGCTCCAGGAGCAGCTGCACTCCGTGCTGGACACGCTGTCCGAGCGCGAGGCGGGCGTGGTCTCGATGCGCTTCGGCCTGACGGACGGTCAGCCGAAGACGCTCGACGAGATCGGCAAGGTGTACGGGGTCACCCGTGAGCGCATCCGCCAGATCGAGTCGAAGACCATGTCCAAGCTGCGCCACCCGTCGCGCTCGCAGGTGCTGCGCGACTACCTGGACTGATCGTCGGACTGTCGCAGGTCCAGCCCGAAGGCCCGGAGCGAACGCTCCGGGCCTTCGGGCTGTTCGGGGGCGGTCGGCGTCACCGTCCGGGTGGCCGTTGTCGCTCGTCCGGGTGGCTGTGCGGCCGCAGGGGGTCGCTCACCGTAGCCGGTCACCTACGCTGTGCCGGTTGCCTGCTGCTGCTGCCGAGCCACCTGGAGACACGGTGTCGCCCAACCCGGACCGCCCGGACCGCGCCGACCTGCCGACCACCGCCCCGACCCCGGTGCACTCGACGACGGCGCACGCGGTGCGCCCGGTGCGCCGAGCCCGCCGGGCCGCCGTCCTGACCCTGCTGGCCGCCCTGCCCGCGCCGCTGATCGCCCTGGGGCCGGCGGTGCCCGACGCCCAGGCGAAGGGGCGGATCGTCGGTGGTGTGGCGGCGAGCACCGCCGACCGGCCCTGGGTGGTGGCGCTGGCCAGTCGCCAGCAGTTCGGCGCCGGGCGCTCGGGGCAGTTCTGCGGCGGCGCGCTGGTCACTCCGACCAAGGTGGTGACGGCCGCGCACTGCTTCTACGACGAGTCCAGGGGGCAGCGGGTGGAGCGCCCGGGCCTCAGGGTCGTGGTGGGGCGGGACGACCTGCGGGGCGGGGCGGGGCGCGAGGTGCCGGTCCAGGCGGTCTGGGTCCACCCCGACTACGCCTTCGCCACCAACATGAACGATGTGGCGGTGCTCACTCTCGGCGAGTCCCAGGAGGCCCGGCCGGTGATCGAACTGGTCGGTCAGGGCGAGACCGGGCCGTACCTGGCGGGCACCAGGGCGCAGGTCTACGGCTGGGGTGACAGCACCGGTCACGGTGACTACTCGCCCACGCTGCGTGGGGTCGACGTGCCGATCGTCCCGGACCAGACCTGCGCGCAGGCGTACCCGGGTGGTGCGGACGGCCGCTTCGACGCCCGGGGCATGGTCTGCGCGGGCGAGGAGCAGGGCGGCAGGGACGCCTGCCAGGGCGACAGCGGCGGGCCGCTGGTGGTCGCCGGCAGGCTCGCCGGGCTGGTCTCCTGGGGCACGGGCTGCGCCGAGGCGGCCCACCCGGGCGTCTACACCCGGATCGGTTCGGTCGCGGACGCGGTGCGCGCCGTCCTGTAACCGGTCCGCCGCGGAGGGTCGACGGGAGTCCGGGCGTGAAAACGTCGGAGCCGGGCGGCCGGCCCCCGGAGGGGTCGGCCGCCCGGCTCACCGGTCGCACGCCGTGCGCGACCGGACACAGCTCGACGCTCTTGCTGTTGCGTGGCGCCCGGGATCAGCGCTCGTCGGTGTCGGTCGTTGCGGCGGTGCCGCTCAGTCGACCGCTCTCGTCCTGTATCTCCACGGCGATCTTCTTGAGCTCGGGCTCGAACTTCCGGCCGTGGTGGGCGCAGAAGAGCAGCTCTCCACCGCTTGCGAGTACGACGCGCAGGTAAGCCTGGGCGCCGCAGCGGTCGCAGCGGTCAGCCGCGGTGAGCGGGCTCGCAGGGGTCAGAACAGTAGTCACGTCGCCTCTTCTCTAGCTCGACGAGCTGTCGTACCAGGGTCAACATCCAACCAGGCCGAAAACGTTCCCGCTCGTGGCTTTTCTTCTCTGAGGATTCTGCTGTGTTGATGAGGACGTGCCCCGGGGGCCGGTGGTTCATGCGTACCGAATCCCAGGATCCGTCTCTCGCTCGAACGCCCGATCGGAACCGAGTGTCGGAGTCCGCGTAGCATAATCCTCTGCTGGGTTGGAGCATAAGCCCCGTCCCCGGCCCCGGTAGCCTGCATAACGGCAGTTCCGGAGCCTGTGCCCGGTCCCACGATCCGCCAGGACCGGTGGTACCGGGAGGAGATGGAGCCCCGGCGCGGCCAATCCGGCGCGGCGCTTGTTCGCGCAGCGCGTACAAGCTGCGCGGGACCGGCTCGTCGTGCTGTGCACCCAGCGGAGGGGTGTGCACACACAGGGGAACGGCTGTCGGTGCGGTGTGCTGCACTGGCGGACGGTCCGGACCCGTCCGGACGTGACCGATGAGACAGAGACTTCACCGAGGAGAGTGCCGCGTGAGTGCCGAAACGACCGTGCCGTCCGCTCTGCTGGCCGGTGACGACGGTTCCAACTACACCGCTCGGCACCTGCTCGTCCTGGAGGGCCTGGAGGCGGTCCGCAAGCGCCCGGGCATGTACATCGGCTCCACCGACAGCCGCGGCCTGATGCACTGCCTCTGGGAGATCATCGACAACTCCGTCGACGAGGCGCTCGGCGGCTACTGCGACCGGATCGAGGTCGTGCTGCACGACGACGCCTCGGTCGAGGTCCGCGACAACGGACGCGGCATCCCGGTGGACGTCGAGCCCAAGACCGGGCTGTCCGGCGTCGAGGTCGTCATGACCAAGCTGCACGCCGGCGGCAAGTTCGGCGGCGGCTCCTACGCGGCCTCCGGCGGTCTGCACGGCGTCGGCGCCTCCGTCGTCAACGCGCTCTCCGCCCGGCTGGACGTGGAGGTCGACCGCAGCGGTCACACCCACGCGATCAGCTTCCGCCGCGGCACCCCCGGCATCTTCACCGAGACCAGCCCGGACGCCCCGTTCGAGCCGGCGAACGGCCTGACCAGGGTCCGCAAGGTGCCCAAGACCCGCACCGGGACCCGGATCCGCTACTGGGCCGACCGGCAGATCTTCCTCAAGGACGCCAAGCTCGCCCTGGAGAGCCTGCACAGCCGGGCCCGGCAGACCGCCTTCCTCGTCCCGGGGCTGACCATCGTCGTCCGTGACGAGAGACTGACCGAGAGCGACAAGGTCGACGAGACGACCTTCCGCTTCGACGGCGGCATCACCGAGTTCTGCGAGTTCCTGGCGCCCGACAAGCCGATCAGCGACGTGCTGCGGCTCAACGGCGAGGGCACGTTCAAGGAGACCGTGCCCGTCCTCGACGACCTCGGGCACATGACGCCCACCGAGGTCACCCGCCAGCTGGAGGTGGGCATCGCGCTGCGCTGGGGCACCGGTTACGACACCACCCTGCGCTCCTTCGTCAACATCATCGCCACCCCCAAGGGCGGCACCCACGTCACCGGCTTCGAGCGCTCGCTGGCCAAGACCGTCAACGAGGTGCTGCGGGCCAGCAAGCTGCTGCGCGTCGCCGAGGACGACGTCACCAAGGACGACGCGACCGAGGGCCTCACCGCGGTGGTCACCGTCCGGCTCGCCGAGCCGCAGTTCGAGGGCCAGACGAAGGAGGTGCTCGGCACCTCGGCGGCCAACCGGATCGTCGCGGCCGTCGTCGCCAAGGAGCTCAAGGCGTTCCTCACCTCGGGCAAGCGCGACGAGAAGGTCCAGGCCCGGGCCGTGCTGGAGAAGGTGGTCGCGGCCGCCCGGACGCGCGTCGCCGCCCGCCAGCACAAGGAGGCCCAGCGCCGGAAGACCGCGCTGGAGACCAGCTCGCTGCCGGCGAAGCTGGCCGACTGCCGCAGCGACGACGTCGACCGCAGCGAACTCTTCATCGTCGAGGGGGACTCCGCGCTCGGCACCGCGAAGCTGGCCCGCAACTCCGAGTTCCAGGCCCTGCTGCCGATCCGCGGCAAGATCCTCAACGTGCAGAAGGCGTCCGTGAGCGACATGCTCAAGAACACCGAGTGCGCGGCGATCATCCAGGTGATAGGGGCCGGCTCGGGCCGCACCTTCGACATCGACCAGGCGCGCTACGGCCGGGTCATCTTCATGGCCGACGCCGACGTCGACGGGTCGCACATCCGCTGCCTGCTGCTGACGCTCTTCCAGCGCTACATGCGGCCGATGGTCGAGCAGGGGCGGGTCTTCGCGGCCGTGCCGCCGCTGCACCGGATCGAGCTGACCAACCCCAAGCGCGGGCAGGAGAAGTACCACTACACCTACTCCGACGCCGAGCTGCGCTCCACCCTGCTGGAGTTCCAGCGCAAGAACCTGCGGTGGAAGGACCCGGTCCAGCGCTACAAGGGCCTCGGCGAGATGGACGCGGACCAGCTGGCGGAGACCACCATGGACCCGCGCCACCGCACGCTGCGCCGGATCAACCTTGGCGACCTCGACCAGGCCGAGAAGGTCTTCGACCTGCTGATGGGCAACGACGTCGCGCCGCGCAAGGAGTTCATCGTGGACTCGGCGGCCACTCTGGACCGCTCGCGCATCGACGCCTGAGCACCGCCGCGGACCGCAGGGCCCTCCACCCGTGGGTGGAGGGCCCTCGTGGCGCCGGGTCCACCAGGTGTCCACCCCGGCTCCGATCAGCGGGGGCGGCCGGATCCGTAGCGTCGGAGAGGCCAGCCCGCCCCTCCCGCCGGTACGGAGAACCCGATGCCCGACCTCGTCAACACCGTCGTGATCGTCGCGGTGACGGTCCTGGTGGCCGGACGCCAAATGCGCGCCGGGCGCCTCGACACCGAGCACCGCTCCTGGCTGCTCCCGCTGGTCCTCGGCGGCCTCGCGCTGCGTGATCCCCGGCTGGTCGACGCCGGGCACCCGGTGGCCTCCGTCGTGCTGCTGGTCGGCGGGCTGCTGGCGGTGCTCGCGGCGGGCTGCGCGTGGGGCTGGACCGTCCGGCTCTGGAAGGCGGAGGACGGCACGCTGTGGGCCCGCGGCACCCGGGCCACGGTGGCGGCCTGGTCGGGCATGGTCGTCGTCCGGCTCGGCCTGTTCGGTGTCGCCTCGGCGCTCCACGTGCACCAGGGCGGCAGCGTGCTGCTGCTCGGGCTCGCGGTCCTGCTGCTGGTGAGGTCGCTCGTGGTGAACTGGAGGGCCCGGGACCTGGCGGGCACCGGCGGCGGCGCCCTGACCGGCTGAGCGCTTGCCCGGGCGCTCGGCCGTCGGCAGGGCGCGCAGGGCCTTCCGTCCGGCCGTCCGGCCCGATCGCGACCCCGTCGACCTCCGGAGAAGAACCGTGCCCGAGTGGAGCTGGACCCGCTGGCCGTCCCGTGAGGCGATGGAGCGGGAGGCCGAGAGCCCGGCCCGCCGGACCCTCACGATGCTCGGCCGGGCCGCCCTGCTCGCCGCCGTGACCTG
Organism: Streptomyces sp. BE20; assembly: GCF_036322525.1. NCBI lineage: Bacteria > Bacillati > Actinomycetota > Actinomycetes > Kitasatosporales > Streptomycetaceae > Streptomyces > Streptomyces sp. BE20. The sequence continues at coordinate 109,754 of NZ_JAQYWW010001060.1, forward strand.
GGGGATGTTCTCCCACGGCGAGTACGGGGGCTGGGCGGTCGTGGCCGCAGCGGCGGGGCTGTCGGCGGCCCTCGGCGGGTACGCGGCCTACCTGCGCGTCAGCCGGGAGCAGCGGCTGGCGCCCTCGCTGGTCCTCGCCGCGGTGCTGGTCGGCGGTGCCTGGGCGGCCGAGGGCCTCCAGGCCGACCTGCTGGCCGGCGCCCTCTGGGTGGGGCTCGCCGTCACCACCGTGGTGCGGCTGCCGGCCGGTCCCGCGGCCGTGGTCGCGGCGGTCGCGCTCGCCTCGTACGCGGCGGCGGGCTGGGAGGACCGGCTGAGCGTCACGGTCACCGTCTGCGGCCTCGCTGTGCTCGGCTACCTGCTCCGGCTGGACGCCGAGGCGCGGGGGACCGCCCGGCGGCTGCTCGCCCAGGAACGGGCGGCGCGGGCCGCCGAGGCGGAGAGCGCGGCACTCGCCGAACGGGCCAGGATCGCCCGGGAGATCCACGACGTGCTGGCCCACAGCCTCTCCGCCCAACTGGTCCACCTGGAGGCGGCCCGGCTGATGCTGGACGCCGGCACCGACCGGGAGCAGATCCGGGAACGGGTGGTGGCCGCCCGGCGGATGGCGCAGGACGGCCTGGTCGAGACCAGGCAGGCGCTCTCCGCGCTGCGCGGCGAGCTGACGCCGGTCGGTGAGTTCCTGGTCGAGCTGACCGGCCGGGAGCGGGCGGTGCTCACCGTCACCGGTACACCGCGCCCACTGCCCGCGGAGGCGGGGCTCGCGGTACGGCGCACGGCTCAGGAAGCGCTGACCAACGTGCGCAAACACGCCCCCGGCGCACGCTGCACCGTCGAACTGCGCTACCTGCCGGGAGAAGTGGAACTGGAGGTGCGCAACGGGCGGCCCGCGCGTGGCGATGTGCCGCCGGAGCTGGCCGGTAGCGGCGGCGGGTACGGTCTGCTCGGGATGCGCGAACGCGCGGAACTGCTCGGCGGCACCCTGCTGGCGGGCCGTCACGAGGGAGGATGGCGCGTGCTGCTGCGGGTGCCGACGTGAGGACGGGTGCGGGACCGGGCGCGGAACCGGGTGCGGAGCCGGGGGCGGGGTCGGTCCGGGTGGTGGTCGCGGACGACCAGACGGTGGTGCGCGAGGGCATCGTGATGCTGCTCGGGCTGCTGCCCGGGATCGAGGTGGTCGGCGCGGCGGCGGACGGCGAGGAGGCCGTCGCCCTGGTCGAACGGCACCGTCCGGACGTGGTGCTGATGGACCTGCGGATGCCGCGCTGCGACGGGGTCGAGGCGACCCGGCGGATCCGTGCGGCCCACTCGGAGACCGAGGTGGTGGTGCTCACCACGTACGCCGACGACGACTCGCTGTTCCCGGCGCTCCGGGCCGGGGCGCGCGGCTACCTGACCAAGGACGCCGGCGCGGAGGAGATCGCCCGGGCGATCTCGAACGTCCGCGCCGGGGCTGCCGGGCTCTCCCCGCAGGTGCAACTGCGCCTGCTGGACCGCCTGGCGGCCGGAGACGAGGACCCGGGCCCGGGCGGAGGAGCGGCGCGCGACGGCGCGGCGGCCGAGCGGCAGGCGGACCCGCCGGACGGGCTGACCGCGCGGGAGGCCGAGGTGCTGGGGCTGATCGCCGAGGGGTTCTCCAACACCGAGATCGCCCGGCGGCTGTTCGTCAGCCCGGCCACCGTGAAGACGCACATCAACAACCTGTTCGCCAAGACCGGCGTGCGGGACCGGGCGCAAGCGGTCGCGTACGCCTTCCGAAAAGGAATCACCGGGACGCCGTAGTAGTCCGATGAGCGCCTGTCGGATGATCGCTCACCTTATCGAGTGAACGTATCTGCGTTGGCGGTTTGGCGGGTTCGGGCGCCGCCATCATGGTTCGGGACACAACCCCCCGGGTCCAGGAGCAGCGGTGCCACAACAGCAGACGAGCAGTCCCGAACAGGGGCGGCAATCCGAGCAGGGGCAGCGATTCGACTGGTGGGCCGAGCCCGCAGCCGTCCCCGGACAAGCCCCGCGACCGACGGACCGGACAGCGGAGGCCCGGGCGGCGGACCGGGTGGCGATGGGCCGGACGGTCGCGGACCGGACGGCGGACCGGGCCCCGGCGGACGGCCCGGGGGCGGAGGATCCGGAGACCGGCAGACCGGAGCCGGACAGCAGTACCGAGGTCTACCGCTCGGTCCAGCACAGCGAGGCCTTCCAGCAGATCCGCCACAGCTACCGCGCCTTCGTCTTCCCGGTCAGCGGCGTCTTCCTCGCCTGGTACCTGATGTACGTGGCCGCCCAGGCGGTCGCGCCCGGCCTGATGCGGAGCCCGGTCGCGGGACCGGTCAACGTGGCCTGGCTGCTCGGCCTGCTGCAGTTCGCCTCGACCTTCCTGCTGACCTGGCTCTACGCCCGCAACGCCCGCACCAAGCGCGACCGGGCCGCCCTGTCGCTCCGCTGGGACACCCAGGACCAGCTGCGATGACGACCGCGACCCCGCCGCCCGTCGCCCCCGTCGGCGACCACCACGACCTGGCCGTCGTCCTGTTCGCCGTCATCGTCCTGGTCACCCTGGCGATCACCCTCTGGGCCGGTCGCCGAGGCAGCGCCGCCGAGGACTTCTACGCCGGCGGCCGCGACTTCACACCGTTGCAGAACGGCTTCGCGCTCTCCGGGGACTACCTCTCCGCCGCCTCCTTCCTCGGCGTCGCCGGGCTGATCGCGCTGTACGGGTACGACGGCGTGCTCTACAGCATCGGCTTCCTGGTCGCCTGGCTGGTCGTGCTGATGCTGGTCGCCGAGCTGGTCCGGAACGCCGGCCGGTACACCCTCGCCGACGTGCTGGCCCTGCGGCTGCGCCGGCGCAAGGTCCGCGCGGCGGCCGGTGGCGCCAGCGTGGTCGTCACGCTGTTCTACCTGGTCGCCCAGATGGTCGGCGCGGGCAGTCTGGTCGCCCTGCTGCTCGGGACGAACAGTGCCCAGGCCCGGACCTGGACCATCGTGGCCGTCGGCGGTCTGATGATCGTCTACGTCACGGTGGGCGGGATGCGGGCCACCACCTGGATCCAGATCGTCAAGGCGGTCCTGCTCGTCGCCGGGTCGGTGCTGCTGACCGTGCTGCTGATGGTCCGGTTCCACGGTGACGTCGCCGAGTTGATGCGGCAGGCCGCCCAGCACAGCGGCGCCGGCCAGCGCTACCTGGAACCCGGGCTCAAGTACGGACACAGTTTCACCAGCCGACTGGACTTCTTCAGTCTCGGGCTGGCCCTGGTGCTGGGCACCGCCGGGCTGCCGCACATCCTCTCCCGCTTCTACACGGTGCCGACCGCGCGGGCCGCCCGGCGCTCCACGATGTGGGCGATCGGGCTGGTCGGCGGGTTCTACCTGATGGCCATCGCGCTCGGCCTGGGGGCCACCGCGCTCGTCGGCTCGGCCGAGGTGCGGCACGCCAACCCGGCGGGCAACACGGCCGTTCCGCTCCTGGCCCTGGTGCTCGGCGGCGGCAACGGCTCGACCGGCGGGGTGCTGCTGTTCGCGGTGATCTCGGCGATCGCCTTCGCCACCATCCTCGCCGTGGTCGCCGGGCTCACCCTGGCCTCCTCGGCGGCGTTCGCCCACGACATCTGGGCGGGGGCCTGGCGGGGCCGTCCGCGCCGTTCGCGCGGCCTCCGCGCCCGGCGGGCCGCCGTCCCTGCCTCCCGACGGGCGCGGGGCGAGCCGGCGAACGGGGCGTCGGCGGCCGTGGAGTCCTCGGGCACGATCGCGGTCGCGGAGCGGAAGGAGGTCGGCGTCGCGCGGGTCGCGGCGGTGGGGATCGGCGCGGTCGCCATCGCGCTCAGCCTCTTCGCGCAGCAGTTGAACGTGGCCTTCCTGGTCGGACTGGCCTTCGCCGTCGCGGCCTCGGCCAACCTCCCGGTGCTGCTCTACAGCCTGTTCTGGCGGCGGTTCACCGCCCGCGGCGCGGTCTGGTCGGTGTACGGCGGGCTGATCCCGGCGGTGGTGCTGGTGATCTTCTCGCCGGTCGTCTCGGGGACCAAGGTGGCGTTGTTCTCCGGGGTCGACTTCCACTGGTTCCCGCTGGAGAACCCGGGCATCGTCTCCATCCCGCTCGGGTTCCTGGCCGGGTGGATCGGCACCCTCACCTCGCCGGAGCCGGCCGATCCGGACCGGTACGCGGAGCTGGAGGTCCGGGCCCTGACCGGGGCGGGGGCCGCGTAACGGGCACCGGCCGCGCCGGCGGGTGCGACCCCGGCGGGTCCTGGTGGACCCGCCGGGGTCCTTCCGTGCCCGGCTCCCGTCGCGTCGCTACCGTCGGCGTTTCCGTTGGCGCTACCGCCGGCGCCGGCGCTCAGCGCTGCCGCACCGCCGCGACGTCCATCCGGGACGGTGTGGCCGCCGCCTTGCCGCAGCTCTCCGCGCGGGCCGGCTCGCTCACACCCTCGACCACCTCGACCTCCCAGGACCGGCCGTCCTCGTGCCGGACCTCGACCAGCCAACGGCCCTCACCGTCCGGCCGCCGGGCCGCCACGGTCAGCGCGTCCACCCTGGTCTCGCCCGTCGAGACCCGTACCGCGTGGTCGGCCGCCTGGCCCGGACGGTCCCAGCCCGAGCAGCCCCGCGACCACTCCGGGACCATGTGGCCCACGGCCGTCGCCGACAGCACCTCCTTGGCCGCCTCCGGCGTCAGCCGCCCGTACGCGTACCCGTACGGGAGCACCAGCATGGTCGGGGAGAACCGGTGCCCGCCCAGGTGCGTCACCTCCCACACCTCGCTGTGCCCGGCGACGGCCAGCTCGGCCGCCAGCGGGCGGCCCAGCAGCGCGCAGCACCGGTCCCGGCGGCCGTTGGTGCACACCAGGGCGATCGGTCCGCCGACGTGCGGCACCCCGAAACCGCCGTGGTCGCCCGCGCCCAGCGCCGCGAAGTCCAGTCCCAGCAGCTCGGCGGGGTCGCTCACCGCGGACCGGCGCACCCACCCGCGTCCCGGCACGGCGTGCGCGATCAGCACCTCCTGCCGCGGCGTCGGCAGGCAGTCGGCGTGGCGTCCCGGCCGCCGGATCAGGGCCACCCGCACCCCGGTCCCGGCGGTCGCCGCCTCCAGGGCCCGCCCCGTCGCGGCGTCCAGATGGCTCTCGGCGAGCGCCTTCGCCCCCCACGGGCCGGTCTGCTCGACCAGCAGCCAGGTGGTGGCGGTGGCCGCCGTGGCGGCCAGCGGCTCCGACAGTTCACGCGACAACGTCGCACAGGTGCTCACGCCGGTAAGGCTACCCTCGCCCGTCGTGCGGAGGCGGAGCGGATTGTCGCGCCGGCGCCGGGTTCGGGGAGGCCGGAGCCGGTCTCGCCGGGCGGCCTGCGACGCCGGGGAAGCCCCCCGACGGGGAGCCGGAGGGGCCGGAGGAGCCGGAGGAGCCGGAAGAGCCCGGAGGGGCCCGGACCGAGGTCCGGGCCCCTCCGGGCTCTTGGCGGGGCGTGCGTCAGGCAGGTCCGGCGACGGTGTCGATCGGAGTGGTGACGGGGGTCCCGGAGCCGTCGCGGCGCGGGTCGCGCTCGGGCAGGTCGACCGGGGCGCCCTTGGCGGTGGTGGCGCGGGCCGGGGCGGGGCCGGCCCAGGCGAACGTGAGGGCGTCCTCGCCGCGCAGGAAGCGCTGGCAGCGGACACCGCCGGTGGCGCGGCCCTTGCGCGGGTACTGCTCGAAGGGGGTGACCTTCCAGCTGGACTGGGCCTCGCCGGTGAGGGTGCCGGAGGCACCGGCGACCGAGACGACCACCGCGTCGACGGCCGGGTCGACGGCGGTGAAGGAGAGCACGCGGGCGCCGTCGGAGAGCTTGATGCCGGCCATGCCGCCGGCCGGGCGGCCCTGCGGGCGGACCTGGCCGGCGGGGTAGCGGAGCAACTGGGCGTCGGAGGCGATGAAGACGAGGTCCTCCTCGCCGGTGCGCAGCTCGACCGCGCCGATCACCTCGTCGCCGTCCTTGAGCGCGATCACCTCGAACTCGTCCTTGTTGGCGGGCCATTCGGGGACCACCCGCTTGACGACGCCCTGCACGGTGCCGAGCGCCAGACCGGGGGAGGACTCGTCCAGCGTGGTGAGGGCGATGGCGCGCTCGCCGGTCTCCAGGCGCAGGAACTCGGTGACGGCGGCGCCGCCCGCGAGGGTGGGCGAGGGCGTGGGCGGGAGCGCCGGCAGGTCGATCACCGGCAGGCGCAGGACACGGCCGGCGCTGGTGACCACCCCGATGTCGGCGCGCGCGGTGCTGGGCACCGCGGAGACGATCACGTCGTGCTTGGCGCGCTTCTCGGAGAGCTCGAAGGGCTCGCCGTCGGCGGTGCGGGCGAGCAGTCCGGTGGAGGAGAGCAGCACTCGGCACGGGTCGTCGGCGACCTCCAGCGGCACGGTCAGGGAAGCGGTCGGCGCGGCGCCGGCCTCCAGCAGGACCGTCCGCCGCTCGGTGCCGAACTGCTTCGCCACGGCGGTGAGTTCGGTGGAGACGACGCTGCGAAGCCGGGTGTCCGAATCGAGGATCTCGGTCAGCTCGGCGATCTCGGAGTTGAGCTTGGCCTGCTCCTGCTCCAGCTCGACCCGGTCGAAGCGGGTGAGCCGGCGCAGCGGGGTGTCGAGGATGTACGCGGTCTGCGTCTCGGAGAGCGAGAAGCGCTCGATCAGGCGCTCCTTGGCCTGGGCGGCGTTGTCGCTGGACCGGATGAGGGCGATGACCTCGTCGATGTCGACCAGGGCGACGAGCAGGCCCTCGACCAGGTGCAGCCGCTCCTGCCGCTTGCGGCGGCGGAAGTCGCTGCGGCGGCGGACCACCTCGAAGCGGTGGTCGACGTAGACCTCCAGCAGCTCCTTGAGGCCGAGGGTGAGCGGCTGGCCGTCCACCAGCGCCACGTTGTTGATGCCGAAGGTCTCCTCCATCGGCGTCAGCTTGTAGAGCTGCTCCAGCAGGGCCTCGGGGACGAAGCCGTTCTTCACCTCGATGACGAGGCGCAGTCCGTGCTCGCGGTCGGTGAGGTCCTTGACGTCCGCGATGCCCTGCAGCTTCTTGGCGTTGACCAGGTCCTTGATCTTCGCGATGACCTTCTCCGGGCCGACGTTGTACGGCAGCTCGGTGACCACGATGCCCTTGCGGCGGGCGGTGACGGCCTCGATCGTGCTGGTGGCGCGGATCTTGAAGGTGCCGCGGCCGGACTCGTAGGCGTCCCGGATGCCGGAGAGGCCGACGATCCGGCCGCCGGTGGGCAGGTCCGGGCCCGGCACGAACCGCATCAGGGTGTCGAGGTCGGCGCTGGGGTGCTTGATCAGGTGCCGGGCGGCGGCGACCACTTCGGAGAGGTTGTGCGGCGGCATGTTGGTGGCCATGCCCACGGCGATCCCGGTGGCACCGTTGACCAGCAGGTTGGGGAAGGCGGCCGGCAGGGCCAGCGGCTCCTGCTCGCTGCCGTCGTAGTTGGGCCCGAAGTCGACGGTCTCCTCGTGGATCGACTCGACCATCGCCATCGAGGCGGCGGTGAGCCGCGACTCGGTGTACCGCATCGCGGCCGGCGGGTCGTCGTTGCCGAGCGAGCCGAAGTTGCCGTGGCCGTCGATCAGCGGCAGCCGCATCGAGAACGGCTGGGCCATGCGGACGACGGAGTCGTAGATGGAGGCGTCGCCGTGCGGGTGCAGCCGGCCCATCACCTCGCCCACCAGGCGGGCGCACTTGACGTGGCCGCGCTCCGGGCGCAGTCCCATCTCGTTGGCCTGGTAGAGGATTCGACGGTGCACCGGCTTGAGGCCGTCCCGGGCGTCCGGGAGTGCTCGGGAGTAGATCACCGAGTAGGCGTACTCAAGGAACGAGCCCTGCATCTCGTCCACGACGTCGACATCGAGGATGCGCTCCTCGAAGTCTCCGGGCGGCGGGGTCTGCGAACTGCGGCGGGCCATCGCGGCGGGGCTCCCTTACGTCTCGCTTGCGTCTCGTCTTCGCTGTGGTGTCGCCGGCTGTCGTCGGGTGGTGTCAACAGGGCTCAGCGCCCCCATTGTGGACCCTCGCGCCGACAGTCCCGGCCAGCGCCCCTCTTCCGCCCCTGGCGAACGCCCTGTCCGCGCGGACACATCCACGCCATTCGCGCGTTGCACCACAATGGGGGACGCCACACGAACCCCGACATCGACGACGGGAAGGACCCGAGCGCATGGCCAACCCGGCCCCCGCCTCCCAGCGAGGCATCGCCATCACCGAGCACCGCCTGTCCAACGGCCTGCGCGTCGTCCTCTCCGAGGACCACCTGACGCCGGTGGCCGCGGTCTGCCTCTGGTACGACGTCGGCTCCCGGCACGAGGTGAAGGGCCGTACCGGACTGGCCCACCTGTTCGAGCACCTGATGTTCCAGGGGTCGGCCAACGTCTCCAACAACGGCCACTTCGAGCTGGTCCAGGGCGCCGGCGGCTCCCTGAACGGCACCACCAGCTTCGAGCGGACCAACTACTTCGAGACCATGCCGGCCCACCAGCTGGAGCTCGCGCTCTGGCTGGAGGCGGACCGGATGGGTTCGCTGCTCGCCGCCCTCGACGAGACGTCGATGGAGAACCAGCGCGACGTCGTGAAGAACGAGCGGCGCCAGCGGTACGACAACGTGCCGTACGGCACCGCGTTCGAGAAGCTCACCGCGCTCTCCTTCCCGGACGGCCACCCGTACCACCACACCCCGATCGGCTCGATGGCCGACCTGGACGCGGCGACCCTGGAGGACGCCCGGGCGTTCTTCCGCACGTACTACGCGCCGAACAACGCGGTGCTGTCCGTGGTCGGCGACATCGACCCGGAGCAGGCGATCGCCTGGGTCGAGAAGTACTTCGGCTCGATCCCGGCGCACGACGGCAAGCAGCCGCCGCGCGACGGCGCCCTGCCGGACACCGTCGGCCGGGAGGTCCGCGAGCTGATCCGCGAGGACGTCCCGTCCCGGGCGCTGATGGCCTCCTACCGGCTGCCGCACGACGGCACCCGCGAGGCGGACGCCGCCGACCTGGCGCTGACCATCCTCGGCAGCGGCGAGTCCAGCCGGCTGTACAACCGGCTGGTCCGCCGCGACCGCACCGCCGTCGCGGCCGGCTTCGGCCTGCTCCGGCTGGCCGGTGCGCCCAGCCTGGGCTGGCTGGACGTCAAGACCTCGGGCGACGCGACCGTCGAGCAGATCGACGCGGCCGTCGACGAGGAGCTGGCCCGGTTCGCCGCCGAGGGTCCGACCCCGGCCGAGCTGGAGCGGGCGCAGGCGCAGATCGAGCGCGAGTGGCTGGACCGGCTCACCACGGTGGCCGGCCGGGCCGACGAACTCTGCCGCTTCGCCGTGCTGTTCGGCGACCCGAAGCTGCTGAACGACGCCCTGCCGAAGGTCCTCGACGTCACCGCCGAGGAGGTGCGGGCGGTCGCCGAGGCGCGGCTGCACCCGCAGAACCGGGCGGTCCTGGTGTACGAGCCGACCACGGCCGACGACGCCGCGACCGGTGTCGCGACCGACACCGAGGACACCGACACCGAGGCCGCCGCCGGCCAGACCGCTGCCACCGCCGAGACCGACGAGGAGGGTGCCGCCGTATGAGCACCGACTACGTCCCCGCCATGACCTTCCACCCCCAGCCCGAGCCGGGCACCCCGAGCCCGTGGGCCTTCCCCGCCCCCGAGCGCGCGGCCCTCGGCAACGGCATCACCGTGCTGCACTGCCACCGCCCCGGCCAGCAGCTGGTCGCCGTCGACGTGCTGCTCGACGTCCCGCTCGCGGCCGAGCCGGAGGGGCTGGACGGCGTGTCGTCGATCCTGTCCCGCGCGCTCAGCGAGGGCACGGACACGCTCACCGCGGAGGAGTTCGCCGCCGAGCTGGAGCGGGCCGGCGCCACCCTGGACGCCCACGCCGACCACCCGTGCATCCGCGTCTCGCTGGAGGTCCCGGCCTCCCGGCTGGCCCGCGGCCTGGACCTGCTGGCCTCCGCGCTGGGCAGCCCGGCGCTGCCGGAGGGGGAGATCGAGCGGCTGGTCGCCAACCGCCTGGACGAGATCGTCCACGAGCAGGCCAACCCCGCCCGCCGGGCCGCCAAGGCGCTCTACGCCGAGCTGTTCGACGCGGCCGACCGGCTCTCCCGCCCGCGCAGCGGCACGGCCGAGACGGTCAAGTCGATCGACCGGGCCGCCGTCCGGGCGTTCTACGAGGCGCACGTCCGCCCGGCCACCACCACGGTCGTCGTGGTCGGCGACCTCACCGGCACCGACCTGCCGGCGCTGCTGGAGTCCACCCTGGGCGTCTGGAAGGGCACCCCGGCCGAGCCCGCCGCGCACGCGCCGGTGACCGCCGACGACACCGGCCGGGTGATCATCGTGGACCGGCCCGGCTCGGTCCAGACCCAGCTGCTGGTCGGCCGGATCGGCCCGGACCGGCACGACCCGCGCTGGGCCGCCCAGATCCTCGGCACCTACTGCCTGGGCGGCACGCTCACCTCCCGGCTGGACCGGGTGCTGCGCGAGGAGAAGGGCTACACCTACGGCGTGCGGTCGTTCGCCCAGCCGCTGCGCTCGGCGGCCGACGGCACCGGCCGGGCGCTGCTGGCGATCAGCGGCTCGGTGGACACCGCCTCCACCGCCCCGGCGCTGGCCGACACCTGGACCATCCTGCGCACGCTGGCCGCCGAGGGGCTCACCGACGCGGAGCGCGACGAGGCCGTGCAGTTCCTGGTCGGTGTGGCCCCGCTGAAGTACGAGACGGCGGGCTCGGTGGCCGCGACCCTGGCCGACCAGGTGGAGCAGCACCTGGCGGACGACTTCCAGGCCGAGGTCTACCGGCAGCTGGCCGAGCTGCCGACGGCGGCGGCGACCGCGGCCGTGGTCGAGGCCTTCCCGCCGGACCGGCTGGTGACCGTCCTGGTCGGGGACGCCGCAGCGTTCGCGGACCAGGTGCGGGAGCTGGGCATCGGAGAGGTCACCGTGATCAGCGCCTGACGAGGGCCTGACGAGCGCCTGATCAGTGCCTGACGACGGCCTGATCAGCGCCCGGGCCGGTGCCCGGGCGGGCCCGGCAGGGCCGGAACGAGGCTGTGGGCAGGGCCCGGTGGAGCGTGTGTGCGCTCCACCGGGCCCTGCGCGTTATTTCCCTTGCGGACACCGCGCGGGGCGTGGGTAGATAGCTCCCGGCACCCGGTACACACACGGAGAGGAGGCGGTCACCATGCGGGTCGAGCAAACCGTTCGACGCTCCCCGAGACTGTCCTCCCGATGCCCCTCGGCCGCCTGAGCGCAGCCACCCCCTGACATCCCCCGGGCCGCACCGGGATTCTTCGCGCGGCACCCACCTAGGCTTGAACCAACCGACCCCAGGAGGTCGTTCCACCATGTCGTACACCGAGGTACCCGGCGTCCGGGTCCCGATCCGGATGTGGACCGATCCGGCCACCGTCGAGGGCCAGGCGATGCAGCAGCTGCGCAACATCAGCTCGCTGCCCTGGCTGCACGGGCTCGCGGTCATGCCCGACGTCCACCTGGGCAAGGGCGCGACGGTCGGGTCCGTGATCGCGATGCGCGGTGCCGTCTGCCCGGCGGCGGTCGGCGTCGACATCGGCTGCGGGATGAGCACGGTGAAGAGCTCGCTCACCGCCGAGGACCTGCCGGACGACCTCTCCCGGCTGCGGACGCGGATCGAGCAGGCGATCCCGGTCGGGCGCGGTCTGCACAGCGACCCGGTCGACCCCGGCCGGCTGCACGGCGTCCCGACCGGAGGGTGGGACGACTTCTGGCAGCGGTTCGAGGCGGTGGCGCCGGAGGTGAAGTGGCGCCGCGACCGGGCGGCGCAGCAGATGGCGACGCTCGGCGGGGGCAACCACTTCATCGAGGTCTGCGTCGACGACGGCGGAGCGGTCTGGCTGATGCTGCACTCCGGGTCGCGCAACATCGGCAAGGAGCTGGCGGAGCACCACATGGGCGTCGCGCAGTCCCTGCCGCACAACCAGGGGCTGATCGACCGTGACCTCGCGGTCTTCATCGCGGACACCCCGCAGATGGCGGCCTACCGGCAGGACCTCTTCTGGGCGCAGGAGTACGCCAAGCGCAACCGGGCGCTGATGATGGCGCTGCTCCAGGACGTCGTCCGCCGCGAGTTCGCCAAGGCGAAGGTCTCCTACGACGAGGTGATCAGCTGCCACCACAACTACGTGTCGGAGGAGCGGTACGACGGCGTCGACCTGCTGGTGACCCGGAAGGGCGCGATCAGGGCCGGAGCCGGCGACTACGGGATCATCCCGGGTTCGATGGGCACCGGTTCGTACATCGTCCGCGGGCTGGGCAACGAGGCGGCGTTCAACTCGGCCTCGCACGGGGCCGGCCGGAAGATGAGCCGGACCGCCGCCAAGAAGCGGTTCACCACCCAGGACCTCGCCGAGCAGACCAAGGGCGTGGAGTGCCGCAAGGACTCCGGCGTGGTGGACGAGATCCCGGGTGCGTACAAGCCGATCGAGAAGGTGATCGAGCAGCAGCGGGACCTGGTCGAGGTCGTGGCGCACCTGAAGCAGGTCGTCTGCGTCAAGGGCTGACCCCCGGTCGCCCGCGTACACGAGCGCGCGAGCACGTGCGGACATGTGGGCCCCCGACTCCGGTCGGGGGCCCTTTCGCGTCCGGAGCCCGGCGTTCAGACGTGGTCGCGCTTGGGGTTGAGCCGCCGGTAGCCGGGGTGCACCCCGGCGGTGAGGTGCTGCGCCTCGGCGACCCGGCGCAGCAGGCCGGCCAGGACGACGCGTTCCTGCTGGTCGAGGCCGGTGCAGATGGCCTCCTCGTGGGCGAGCGCCGCCTCGGCCAGTCCGCGCATCAGCTCCTCGCCCTTGGGCGCGAGGTAGAGGTCCTGGAACCGGCGGTCCTTGGGGTTCCGCCGGCGCTCGACCAGCCCGCGCGCCTCGATGGCGTCAATGAAGGCGACGAACCGACTGGGTGACATTCCCAGCCGCCGTGCGAGTTCCTGCTGGTGCAGGCCGGGGGAGAAGGCGACGGACCTGAGCAGGCCCGCCTGGGCGGGCGTGAGGTCGAGCTCGGCCACCCGCTGGGCGAAGGCCTGAGCTGCGTGTTCACCCAACTGTGAGAGAAGAAAAGCTACTTGTGCTCCCTGCTGGCCGCGGTGGAGCGACGGGGCGCGGTCGGGAGTTTCGGTCATGGAAACACGATACCAGTGGACAATGATGTCCCCTAGTGAACTATTCTAAAGTCGGAACTACCGGTGCCGATCCTGTCCGGCGCCGGCCCAAGCGACCCGTTTCGACTGGAGTGCCCATCATGACCACGACATCCGCGGCACCGGCCGCCTCCGCCCGGCGCCAGCAGTCAGGCCCCCCCTTGCTGCTGCCCGCCGTGGCGTTCGCGGCGCTGATGGTGGTGTCCATCGTGTTGTCCCGCCAGACCCCGTTGCCCACCGACTCGGCGGCCGACACCCTGGCCTACTTCCGCGACCACGAGACTGCCGCCCGGGTTGCCGGGACGCTGCAGTTCGGCGCCTCGCTGCCGCTGGCGGTCTGGGCCGCGATCGTCTACCAGCGGCTGCGCCGACTCGGCGTGAGCGCCCCGGGCCCGGGCATCGCCCTGGTCGCCGGTGTGCTCTCGGCGGTCTCGATGGCGACCTGCGGTCTCACCGTCTGGGCCGCCTCGCGTGCCGGCGGCCTCGGTGACGCGCCGCTGGTCCGCGTGCTGACCGACCTGCTCTTCGCCACCGGCGGCCCCGGGCACGTCGTCCCGTTCGGCGTGATGCTGGCCGGCGTGGCCGTCCCGATGCTCCTGCTGGGCTTCGGCCCGAAGGGCTTCGCCTGGACCGGCCTGGTGCTCGCCGGGATCGGCGTGCTGGGCACCCTGGCGCTGCTCTCCACGAGCCTCGGGTTCTTCCTGCCGATCGGCCGCTTCGGCGGTCTGATCTGGCTGATCGCGGCCAGCGTGATCCTGCCCAAGCAGCGCCCGCGCCGCACCGCGGGCTACGAGGGTGACGGGGTCGAGGCCTGAGGTACCACTGACCGACCGGTCGGCGGAAACGCCGGCCGGTCCCGACTGCTCCGGTACGGCGGCGGCCCGGCACCTCGTAGGTGGTGCTCCGAGGCGGGGCCGCCCCGGCCGGGGGAGAGCGGCGGGGAGCGTGGCGCCGGGAGGCGCGGCGGACCGGTCGCGACCGAGCGGGCCGCGGGGCTCGTGAGGAAAAGGGAAGGCGGCGCGGCGGCGTCCTGGGGAGGAAGGCCGCCGCGCCGCCGGCCGCCGTTCGGCGACCGGAGGGGGGTCGCCGGGCGGCGGGGGGTTCGGGACGCGAGGGGCGGGTGACGGGCCCTGGGGCGCGTGGTGCGCCGGCCGGGCGTCAGGAAGCCGCGAGCCGGCGGTCGAGAACGGCGAGAATCAGCTCCTCGATCCGGCGGGCGACCGCCGAGGTCTCACCCTCGGGACCGGCCAGCAGGTCGAAGGTCTCGAAACTGGTGAGCATGAACAGCAGCTCGACCAGTTCCTCCAGCTCGGCCTCGCCGACCTCGGCGTCCCGGTCGGCGAGCAGCCGGCCGAGGACCACCTGGAGGCCGCCGCGCCGACGCTCGCCGCGGCTCTGCAGCGCCGTGTCCAGCTCCGGATCGAGGATGCCCAGGCCGCGGAGCCGGCGCAGGGCGATCCGCCCGGATCCGTAGAAGCCGCTGAGGACGTCGAGGATCGCGGAGAGCGCCTCCCGCCCGCTGGGCCGCATGAAGGCCGCGGGCATTCTGTCCATTCCGCCGCGCAGCGCCAGATCGTCGAAGAGCGCCTCCAGCAGGCCGGTCTTCGAGTCGAACTGGTAGTAGACGGTCATCCGCGCCACCCCGGCGGTCTTGGCGACGGCGTCCATGCTGAACGAGGCCGGGCCCTTCTCCCCGGTCAGCAGCTCGCAGGCGGCTTCCAGAATGCGGGTGCGGGTCTGCTCGGCGGCTACCTGGCGTTGGCCGGCTCGGTACTGGCGTGGGCTCATGGGCTGTTGACGTCTCCTGAGGCGGGTGCTATCACATTCATTGTACACTCAGTCTATATAAAAATACGGGGGCAGGGAACGGCCTGGCGGCCGGCTCCCGTGACCGTCCGCCCCCACGGAGGACCAGTGCCACTCCTTCCATGACGTCTCTCCACTGCGGAGGCCACGATGAGGTACCGCCACGTGAGTGTGCCGAGGCTCGGCGGAGCCGAGGTCCTACGGCTGTCCAGCGAAGAACTCCCGGCCCCGGCCGTCGGTCAGGTCAGGGTCAGGGTGCTCGCCGCCGGCGTCTCCTACGGTGACATTCTGCTACGCGCCGGGGTCATCCCCGGCGGGCCGAAGCGTCCCTTCACCCCCGGATACGACCTGGTGGGCGAGGTCGACCAGGTGGGCCCGGGCACCCGGGCCCCCGCAGTGGGGCAGCGGGTGGTCGCACTGGTGCGAAGCGGCGGTTACGCGGAGTACGCGATCGTGCCCGCCAACCGGCTCGTCGAGCTGCCCGAGGGGGTGGACCCGGTCGAGGCCTCCGCGCTCGCGCTCAACTACTTCATCGCGCAGCAGATGCTCCACCGGGTCGCCCGGGTGCGGCGGGGCGGGACGGTCCTGGTGCACGGCGCGTCCGGCGGCGTCGGCACCGCCTTCCTGGAACTGGCGGCGCTCGCCGAGGTGACCGTCTACGGCACCTGCTCCGGTGCCCGCGCCGACCAGGTGCGACGGCTCGGCGGCCACCCGATCGACCGGGACACCGAGGACTTCCTCCGGGTGGTGCGCGGCCTGCCGGGCGGCGCGGTGGACGCGGTCTTCGACCCGGTCGGCGGACCGCACTTCCTCCGCTCCTACCAGGCCGTCCGGCGCGGCGGAGTGATGGTCGGCTACGGCCAGAACGCCGCGCTGCGGGGCGGCAAGCCGGACCTGCTGGTCGGTGCCCAGGGATTCCTGGGCGGCATCGTGCTGCCCAAGCTGCTCCCGGACGGGCGGCGGACGCTGTTCTACAACGCCTGGAGCCTGGAGAAGTCCCAGCCGGCCGCGTACCAGCAGGACCTCGCGACCGTCCTGGAACTGCTGCAGAAGGGGCTGGTCAACCCGCGGGTGGGCCGCACCATGGCGCTGGACGAGGCGGCCGACGCGCACCGCGCGATGGAGACCGCGGCCGTCAGCGGGAAGATCGTCCTGGTCCCGGCTCCGGCGTAGCGGGCCGGGACGGGGCCAGGAAACTTTCCCAGCGCGATGGGGATTCCCGCCCCATGACGGTGGGACGGCAGGTCACCAGGATGGCGGTAGCACCGCTTCCCCCCGCTGCCGTCCCGCCGGAGGCCTTCCGATGCGATCCGCTCTGCGCCGTGCCCACCGTCGTCTCCTGCTGCGCCGGTGGGCGCGGCGCTCCGGCCGGTACCTGGCCGACGGCATGATCTGGCTCGGGCTGGCCATGGCCCCGCTGACCTCGCCCTCGGCGCTGCCGGGCGCCCGCCGGCCCGAACCGGTGCTGCCGCCGCCGGGTGTGCCGGACTGGCACCCGGAGCGGGCCGGTGCCGAGGCCGCCCCGTTGAGCCGGAACGAGGCCGAACTCTGGGCGCAGCTGGAGAGGTGACGGCACCCCGGCCGGCCCGGCCCACCCCGGGCCGGTCCGCTCCGCCCCGGGGCAGGTCCGCGGGCAGGTCCGCGGACCTCCCAGGGACGGGCTAGCTGCCGAGCCCGGCCCGCCGGGCCCGGACCGCGGCCTCGGCGCGGTCGGTGACCTGCAGCTTGCTGAAGATCCGGGAGAGGTAGTTGCGCACCGTCTTCATCGACAGCCCGAACTCGTTGGCGATGAAGGAGTTGTTGCGGCCGTCCGCCAGCATGGTCAGGACGGCCATCTCCCGGGGAGTCAGGTCGGGGAACGGCTCGCGCTCCGGAGCCGGTCGCCTGACCTGGGCCAACAGGTGGGCGGCCGCCTCCGGGCCGAAGAGGGCCCCGCCCTGGCTGACGGCGGTGATGGCCCGGCGCACGTCGTCCAGGCCGGCGCCCTTGACCAGGTAGCCACGGGCACCGGCCCGGACCGCGGCGACGATGGAGTCGTCGTTGTCGTCGGCGGTCAGCATCACCACCGCGACCCGGGGGTGGCGGGCGAGCAGGGTGCGGGTCGCCTCGATGCCGTCGGTGCCCGGCATGCTGATGTCCATCAGGACGACATCCGGGGCCAGGCGTTCGACGGCGGAGAGCACGTCGGCGCCGCTGGAGGCCTCGCCGACGACGGTCAGGGAGTCGATCCGGTCCAGGAGTTGGCGTAAACCAGCCCGGAAAAGCTCGTGGTCGTCGACCACGAGGATACGAAGGTTTCGAGGCGCGACCGGGTCCATGGGAGCTCCTAGGAGAGGGTGCGGATAGCGGGAACCCGGGGGACGGGCCGGGGGCGGCACGGGTCGGTCGGACACGGACTCCGCCGTACCGGCGGGCCGTGGGAGAAAGGCGGGAACGCGTGGGTCAACCGGTCCGGTCCGCGTCGCCGGTGAGCACCGAGTGCGGCAGCCGCACCCGGATCACGGTGCCGTGCGGGGCTCTGGTCTCGACCGAGAAAATCCCGCCGAGTTCCCTGGTGCGGACACACATGGACGGCAGTCCTATTCCGCCGACGGAACCGCTGGAAATCCCCACCCCGTCGTCCTCGATCGAAAGGTCGAGGCCGTTCCGGCCGATGGAGGCCGAGATCCGGCAGACGGTGGCCTGGGCGTGCCGTGCGACATTGGCGACGGCTTCGCCGGAGATATTCTTCAATTCGTTCTGGACACGGTCCGGGAAACCGTCGACGAGGGTCGGCAGCTCGGTGACGAAACGGAGCCGACCGGCCCCGGCCTCCTCGAAGGCGCGGACCTGCCGGTGCAGGAACTGGCGCAGCGTGCCGGGACTGGGCGTGGACCGGGACTCGGACGTGTCGAGGTCGCGGATCACCTGCCGGACGTCGGCGATGGCGGTGCTGACGTCCTCCCGGGCCTGGGCCAGCAGGGCCGGGGCCTGGTCGGCGTCGCCGGTCAGCGAGAGGCCGGCCAGCTCCATCCGCATGTGGAGGGCGGCAAGCCTGGGGGCGAGCGAGTCGTGCAGCTCGCGGCGGACCCGACGGCGCTCGTCGAGCCGGGCGGCGTCGGCCGGACAGGCGGGCTCCGGCTCGTCGGCCCTCGCCCCGTCCGGCCGGCGGCGCGGATGGGACAGCGCCAGATGCAGCCAGGACAGGGTGAAGGGGCCGGGCGCGGGCGGCGGAGCGGAGTCCTTCGGCCGGCCGCCGCGTGGTTCCGGGGCCGGTGGCAGGCCGGCGGCGCCGAGACCCGTGACCAGCCCGATGAGGGTGCTCACCAACCGTCCGATCCGGTCGGAGGTGTTCCGTTCACCGCGCGTAGCGAGTGTCGCCACGCCGTCCATGGCCAGGCTGGTTGGTCTTCGGTCTTCCCCGCCGGAGGTTTTGGCTATCTGATCCAGCATGGTTCCTGAAATCCCCCCGTCGCTCGCGTCGAACCCACAGTGCACGGGCGTTTCTGGCGCGGGGAAAAGGAATTCGTCGGACATACGCGCAAACCGGCACGGCGAACCCCGCACAAACGGTCCGTCGCGTGTTCTGTGCCGTGATCCCAATCCACCCGGGACAAGACCTTAGGCGGGCTGTTGCACAGGGCGCAAGGGTGGGCGGGGGGAGTGGTGTATGGCGCCGTGGCGGATTCGGACACTTGGTTGCACCCATGTGAGTGAGCACTTACCCTCATGGGAGTCGGGCCACGAGCGCGGCCGGCGACCGGGTCGCGCGGCGACTCGCCGGCCGTCCCCCGGAGAGCCGAGGAGGCGACCCCATGGGCACATCCCGTACCACACGTTTGACGGTCGATCAGATCGCTGAGATCTACCGGACGATGAGCATGATCCGAGCTTTCGAGGACCGTCTGCACGGGCTGGCGAAGAACCTGCCCGGCGCGGTCCACCTCTACAGCGGACAGGAGGCCGTCGCGGCGGGCGTCTGTGCGGCGCTCGCCCCCGACGACTACCTGGCCAGCACCCACCGCGGCCACGGTCACGCCATCGCCAAGGGCTGTGACGTCGAGGCCATGATGAAGGAACTGCACGGGCGCCCCGACGGCCTCTGCGGCGGCAAGGGCGGCTCGATGCACATCGCGGACTTCGACCGCGGCATGCTCGGCGCCAACGGCCTCGCCGGCGGCGGCGTGCCGCTCGCCTGCGGCGCCGCCCTGACGGCTCGTCAGCAGGGCACCGGACAGGTCGCGGTGGCCTTCACCGGTGACGGCGGCGCCAACCAGGGGGCGGTGCTGGAGAGCCTGGTGTTCGCCCGCATGCTCGACCTGCCGGTGGTGTTCGCCGTCGAGAACAACGGCTACGCCCAGGCGACCCCCGCCGACCGGCACTTCTCCGGCACCGACATGGCCCAGCGCGCGGCCGGGTTCGGTATCCCCGGCGCGGTGGTCGACGGCTACGACGTCCTCGCCGTGCACGCCGCCACCACCGAGGCGGTCGAGCGCGCCCGGGCCGGCGACGGGCCGACCGTCCTGGAGTTCCGGGCCGAGCGGTTCCACGGCCACATGGAGCTCTGGGACGACCAGTCCTACCGCCCGAGCGCGGACCCGGACCGGCTCCGCGCCGACTCCGACCCGCTGCTGCTGCTCCGCGCCCGGATCGCCGACGGCACCGCCGCAGGGCCCGCCGCCTTCGAACTGGACCGGATCGACCGGGACGTCGCCGCCCTCGTGGAGGCCGCCGTCGTGGCCTCGGCGGAGCCGTTCACGGTGGACCGGGCGAGCCTGCTCACGGACGTCTACACCCGCTGACGCGCGCGGCCTTCGACGCGTCCGCCCGCGGGCGCGCACGGCCTTGGACGAGTCCGCCCGCCGACCGGCGCCGGTCGGTCGGGACCACCTCCGGAGGAGAGAGTCACGTGCGTACCATCACCTACCAGCAGGCCATCGGGGAGGCGCTCGCCCAGCAGATGCGCTTCGACCGCTCCGTGGTCCTGATGGGCGAGGACAGCACCAACGCGTGGGGCCCGACCAAGGGCCTGCACATCGAGTTCCCGGACCGCGTGCTCGACATGCCGATCACCGAGGCGGCCTTCGTCGGCGCCGCGGTCGGCGCTGCGGCGACCGGCCTGCGCCCGGTGGTCGACCTGCTCTTCGTCGACTTCGCCACCGTCTGCTTCGACCAGATCGCCAACCAGGCCGCCAAGCTGCGCTACATGTCCGGCGGCAAGGTCTCCGTGCCGCTGGTGCTGCGCGCGATGTGGGGCACCGGCCTGCGCCGCGGCGCCCAGCACTCGCAGGCGCTGCACCCGCTCTTCGTCCACCTGCCCGGCATCAAGGTGGTCGCGCCGTCCAACCCGTACGACGCCAAGGGCCTGATGGCGCAGGCGCTGGTGGACGACGACCCGGTGCTCTTCCTGGAGCACAAGATGCTCTACTTCGCGCCCGGCCCCGTCCCCGAGGAGCCGTACGCGATCCCGTTCGGCACGGCCAAGGTGGTCCGCGAGGGCGCGGACGCCACCGTGGTCGCGATCGGCCGGATGGTCTCGGTCGCGCTCACCGCCGCCGAGCGGCTGGCCGCCGAGGGCGTGGACGTCGAGGTGATCGACCCCCGGACGCTCTCGCCGCTGGACACCTCGACCATCTACGCCAGCGTCGAGAAGACCGGCCGCCTGGTCGTGGTCGACGAGGCGCACCCGCGGTGCAGCCTGGCCACCGACATCGCCGCCCAGGTCGCGCAGGACCGTTTCGCGGCGCTGCGCGGACCGGTCAGGATGGTCACCGGGCCGCACGCGCCGGTGCCCTTCAGCCCCGAGCTGGAGGACGCCTTCGCGCCCGGACCGGACGAGGTGGTGGCCGCCGTGCTGGCCACCAGCGCCGTCCGCACCGCGGCCTGACGCTCCGACCGATCAGGCGCTCCATCAGTTTCCGCACCGTTTCCGAGCGGTCCCGCGCGCGGGCCCGCCGACCGAGGAGGAACCGAGTGACGTCCCAACCGTTCGTGAAGCAGCCCGACGAGGGTCGCGCCATCTGGCACGTGGGCGCCCTGCTCAAGTTCAAGGCGACCGGCGCCGAGACCAACGGCCAGTTCTGGCTCGCCGAGCAGCTCTCGCCGGCGGGCTACGCCTCGCCCGTCCACCTGCACACCCGCGAGGACGAGTTCTTCATCGTCCAGGAGGGCGAGATGGTGCTGCGGATCGGCGACGACGAGCACAAGGTCGGCCCGGGTGCCACCGTGTTCGCGCCGCGCGGCATCGCCCACCAGTACCGGGTGGAGACCGAGGGCACCCGGTTCCTGGTGCTCGGGACCCCGGCCGGCTTCGAGGAGTGGTTCTTCCAGACCGGCGAGCCGGCCACCAGCCTGGAACTCCCCCCGCCGCTCCAGGGACCGCCGGACTTCGCCCGACTGCTGGGCGCGCTGGAGCCGCTCGGCGTGCAGCTGGTCGGGCCGCCGCCCGGGCTGGGCGGCCCCGCCGGACCGCCCCGCTGAGCGGTGCCGCGTCTGGACAGTGCCGCGCCGGCCCTGCCGTCCAACCGGGCGGCAGGGCCGGCGCCGTGCGTACCGGAGCCGGCCACGGACCGGCCCGAACGGGTGAGCGGGCGCTCACCTACACGCTATCCTTCGGTAACCACTCCGCAGTCGCGGACCGGGACGACCCCGGCCGCACCCGTCCCTTCGGAGCCTTCATGAGTATGCGCGAGCAGATCGTCGACGCCGCCGAGCGGGTGATCCGGGACCTCGGCCTGGCCCGCTGCACCACCAAGGAGATCGCGGAGGTGGCGGGCTGCTCCGAGGGCACCATCTACCGGCACTTCCGCAGCAAGGAGGACGTCTTCCTGGCCGTCCTGGCCGAGCGGCTGCCCGGGCTGCTGCCCGTGCTGCGCGCCCTGCCGGAGGAGATCGGCACCGAGGGGGAGGTCCGCGCGACCCTCCAGCAGGTGGCCGAGGAAGCGCTCGCCTTCTACCGGGAGTCGATGCCGATGCTGCTCTCGGTCTTCGCCGAGCCCAAGCTGCTCGACCGGCACCGGGAGTGGATGCGGGCCAACAACGCCGGCCCGCACCGGGCCTCCGAGCTGCTGGCCGACTACCTGCGCCGGGCCCAGCGGGTCGACGTGGTCAGCCGGGACGCCGACCCGATGGCCGCGTCCCAGCTCCTGCTCGGCGCCTGCTACCTGGCCGCGTACGGGGGCGTGTTCGCCGCGCCGTCGGCCGGCCAGGAGGCGCTGCGCGAGGCGGAGGCCTTCGTCCGGCAGCTGTGGCGGACGCTGGCCCCGGCGCCCGTGTAGCACCGGCCCGGCCCCGGCGGGCCCGTCCGGACCGGTCCGTCGCCCGGCGAGCAGTGCCGGGCGGCGGACCTTCCGCGGTCCGGCGCCGCGGCGCCGGCGGCCCGCCCCGCCCGGGGCGCCCCGGCGCCGGACCGCCGGACCTGCCGGACCCCCCCGTCGCCGGACCCGGGCGGGGAACGGGGGAGGGGCGGGTGGCCAGTGGCCGCCCGCCCCTCCCCGCCGTGCCGTGGTCAGCCCTGGAGCCCCAGCACCTCGGCCGCGGCCGTGACCTGGTCGAGGTCCCGGGAGCACGGCATCAACAGCAGCTCGTCGCAGCCCGCCTCGGCGTACTTGCCGACGATCCCGCGCAACTTGCCCGCCGAGTCGGCGGCGCCGCGCAGGATGTGCTCGACGAACGGACCGGCGTCCCGGTAGTAGGACCGCAGGTAGCCCTCGGTGTGCTTGGTCGCGTCCCCGCCCAGCGCGAAGTACGCCAGCGCCACCAGCCGGGGCGCGCCCTCGCGGCCCTCCTCCGTCCACAGCTCGCGCAGCGACTGCGCGCCCTGGGCGAACATCATCGGGCCGGTGCCGCCGCCGATCCAGCCGTCACCCAGCCGCGCCGCCCGGCGCAGTGCGGCCGGCGAGTGGCCGCCGAGGATCAGCTCCGGCCCGTTCTGCCGGACCGGCGCCGGTCCGACGGCCGGCTCCCGGCCGGCCTGCGCGTCGGCCCAGTGCCGGCGCAGCTCGGCCACCTGGGTGCCGGTCCGGGCGCCCCGGCCGGTCTTCTCGATCCGGCCGGCCTCGAAGTCGTCCGGTCGCGAGCCGACGGCCAGCCCGAGGGTGAGCCGCCCGCCGGAGAGCCGGTCCACGGTGGCGGCCTGCTTGGCCAGCAGCGCGGTGTTGGAGCGCAGCGGCGAGATCAGGATGCTGGTCGCCAGACCGATCCGCTCGGTGACCGCGGCGGCCGCGGCCAGCGTGGTGAGCGGCTCCCAACTGGTGTGCAACAGGCGGTCGATGGTGCCGAGCGTGGAGAACCCGGCGGCCTCGGCCTGCACCGCCCAGCCGACCACGTCCTCGCCCGCGGTACCTTCCAGCGAGGTCGGCAGTCCGATTCCGATCTTCATGTCACTCCCCCTGGAGGGGCTGGTCGTGGCGGCGGGAGAGCACGTTCTCCATCGAGGCCAGCCGGAAGAAGGCCTGGGCGCCCTCCCGGCTGGTCATGTCGCGGGGGACGGCCAGGTGGTTCTCCAGCTCCCGCTCGAACTCGCGGACGGCCGGCTGCTGGCTCATGTGCGCGGCCACCAGCGGGAGCGGGCCCTCGATCTCGATGACCCGGACGGCCAGCTCCTTGCCGACGAAGGCCTGGGTGCCGAGGAGCTTCCCGACGACGGTGCCGTCCGGGGTGCGGACGTCGAACTCCGGGCGGCCGCTCTTGCGGAACAGCTCCTTGACGGTGTCCTCGCTGCCCGGGAGCAGCGGGTAGTACAGCGCGTGCCACGTGCTCATGTCGTCTCCTGACGGTTCGGGGCCGGGTCCGGCCCCGTCGGGGTGGGGAGGTGGCGCTGTCACTGGCTGGCGGTGACGCCGCCGTCCACGTACAGCACCTGGCCGGAGATGAATCCGGCCCGCGGTGAGGCGAGGAAGGTCACGGCGTCCGCGACCTCGTGCAGCTCGGCGGTGCGGCCCAGCGGGATCCGGCCGATCACCATCCTCATGAACTCCGGGTTCTGGGCGTTCTCCTGGACGAAGTCGGTGCGCACGAAGCCGGGAGCGACCGCGTTCACCGCGATCCGGTGCCGGCCCCATTCGGCGGCCAGCTGCTTGACCAGCAGGTCCAGGCCCGCCTTGCTCGCGCCGTACGCGCTGAAGCCGCGCCGTGCGCCGAACTTGCCGCGTACGGAGGAGAGATGGACGATCCGGCCGCCGTCGCCCGCGATCATGGCCCGCCCGACCGACTGGGAGAGCCAGAAGGCGCCCAGCAGGTTGGTGTCGACGATGGTGCGCCAGTCCTCCTCCGAGATGGTCTCGGCGCCGACCGTCACCAGCGCGCTGGCGCAGTTGACCAGGACGTCGATGCCGCCCCAGCCTGCGACCAGGGTGTCCACCAGCCGGTCCACGTCGGCACGGTCGGCGACGTCGACGGCGTGGGCGACGACCTCCCCGCCCCGGGCGGCCAGCGGGGCGAGCCGGTCGGCGGTCTCCTCGGCCTTCTTCAGCGAGCGGCCGGCGACGGCCACCCGGGCGCCCTGGGCGGCGAGGTCCTCGGCGACGGCGGCGCCGATGCTGCCGTAGCCGCCGACCACCAGGACCCGGCTGCCGGCGAACTGCCGGTCGGCGGGGACCCGTTCGGGTGCGGGTTGGGGCGCTCCCGCGCCGGGCGGTCCTCCGCCGGGCGGGCCGAAGACCCCCGGCGGCGGCCCGCCCGGGCGTCCGCCGGGTGGGCCGGCGAAGCCCGGGGGCGGTCCGCCGCCCGGGCGTCCGGCGGGCGGGCCCGGCGGGTCGGTCGGTGCGGCTGCCGTCATGACGGCACCTCCCTGTCGCTTGTCGGTGGTGGTTCCAGGCGCGTGGCCCCTGGCCCCCGTGGTGGGTGGTTCCCGGTGCGTGGTTCCCGGTGGGTCGTGCCGGCGCGGAACCGCGGAACGCGGTCCCGGCGCGGTCCCGGCGCGGTCCCGGATCCGGCGTGGAGCCGGGACCGTTGCGGTGCCGGGGCGCGGGCGGCGCCGGCGGGTCGGGGTGAGTCCGGGCCCGGTGCTACCCGGGTCCGCTCGGGATGTGCCGGGTTCAGATGCGGTCCGGCGCGGCGGGCGCCAGGCCGAACAGCTCGGCGGCGTTGCCGTGCCGGATCCGGGCGACCGCGGTGGCGTCCAGGCCGAGCCCGTCGAGCCGGGCGAGCGAGGCGTCCAGCGGTGCGCTCATCGGCGGGGAGTCGGTGCCGAACATGACGTTGCCGACCCCGAAGGCGTCGACCGCGGCGGCGATGGCGCGCAGGCTCGGGGTCGCCGTGTCGACGTACACCCGGCCGAGCACCTCGGCGAGCGGCGGGACGGGGGGACCGGCCGGTGCCGCCGCACCCGGCCCGCCCGGTCCGCCCGTCCCCGGCCCTCCGGGACCGCCGGGCCGGCCCGCCGCACCGGGCCCGCCCGCCGGGGGTCCGCCGACACCCGCCGGGGGCCCGCCGGCGCCGGGCGGCGGGCCGCCCGCGCCCGGCCGCCCGAAGGTGACCGGCATCCGCCGGGCCAGCTCCAACCGCTCCAGCAGCAGCGGCAGCCCGCCGCCGCAGACCGGCGCGACGATCCGCAGGTCGGGGTACTTCTCCAACCAGCCGGCGAAGAGCACCGCCGCCGTTCCCAGCGTGACGTCGCAGGGCCGGGCGATCTGTTCGACCAGCCGCAGGTCGTCCAGCTCGCCGGCACCGGCCGGCTCGGCCGGCGGGTGCAGCATGACCGGGGTCCGGTACTGTGCGGCCATCGCGAAGAAGGCGTCGGCCTCCGGGCCGTCGAGGAAGCGCCCCTCGATGCTGGAGTTCACCATCAGCCCCACGAACTCGGGCTGTTCGAGGCGCTTGGCGGTGGCGGCCAGCTCGGCGTCGGAGCCCAGCGGGTTGGTGTAGACGTATCCGCGGAGGGCTCCGGGCCGGGCCCGGACCTGCTCGCCGAGCCAGTCGTGGAACCGCTCCAGGGTGTCGAGCGGCTGGCGGTAGTTGTCCAGTCCCGGCGTGCGCACCATGGTGCCCGCGCCTACGGGACTGCCGACCAGGGACGTGGTGATCCCGGCCGCCGCCTTGAGTTCCACCATGCCGTCGACGTCGACGAGGCTCGGCGGCATGGGGAACCGGCGGAAGAGTTCGGGCGACGTGATGTGGCCGTGCACATCGATCGTCATCGGCTCGACACCTCCTGGGATGTCCGCCGGCCGGTCGGCTCGGCAGGGTGGTCGCGGGCCCGGACAGTCAAGTGAGTGAGTGCCCGCTCGCACCGTAGGGTGCAGCCGGTGCGCGCGTCAACACGGCCTCCTCCCTGGCCGGTTGGTGCAACGAACCGGCTGGGCAACCGGCCCGGGAGGACCGGGACGCGGTCCGTGGACGCCCGGGCGACGTCCCAGCCCGGTGGAGACGGATGCCTCCTGACACTGGGACCGCCCGGCGGCAAGGATGAGCCGGCGGGGCCGCCCCGGGGGCCGAGATGCCCCGGCCCCCGGGGTCCCGTGCCATCGCACCGGGCGACCCCGCCCCGGTTCGCCGAACACTCGGCGAACGTCCCGTGATCTCCAGGATCGATTCGAGGAATCGACATGAAGGACAATGCGAACGTCTGGCTGGTGACATCGTCCAGCGTTCAGCTCGGCACCTTGTGGATCATGAAAACCTCGATCCTGCCGATGCTGAACTCTCTGCCCTACGACCGGTACGTCAACACGTGCCAGCTCATCGACATGCACGTGTTCCACCCGATCGCCTTCTGGAACGGCATCGCCACCGCCACCGTGGGCGCCACCAAGGCCGTCCGCTCGGAGAGCAAGGTGGCCAAGGTGCTGTACGCGGCCGGCACCGTCGGCATGGCGACCGTCGCGGTCGCCTCCGAGGGCGTCAACCGCCCGATCTGGCGCCAGATCGAGCGCTGGAGCCCCCACCAGGACAGCGACGCCGCCTGGCGCGGCAAGCGCCGTCGGTGGCACCTGGCGCACGAGACCCGGACCATGGGCGCGATCGGTGCGGCGGTCTGCTTCACCCTCGCCGCACTTCTCTGACCTGCGCCGGTCCACCTCCGGGGCCTTCCCTGCCCCGGTTTGCGAAGCCCTGACTTCCGCCCACCCGGACCGCCCACGGCCTCGGCCGCAGGGTCGTCCGCCGAGCAAAGGAGTGTCATGACCTCGTCCACCGAGACCACGGTCGAGACCAACAAGGCCCTCATCCGCGACCTGACCGAGCGGGCCTTCAACGACGGCGACCTGTCCACCATCGGCGACCGCTTCGCCGAGGACTACGTGGTGCACGCCCCCGGCCTGCCCCCGATGCCGCCCGGCCCGGACTCGTTCCGCCAGGCCGTGCTGCTCTGGCGCAACGCCTTCCCCGACGTCCACGTGACCGTCGAGGACGTGGCCGGCGACGGCGACCGGGTCTACGCCCGCTTCACCACCCGCGGCACCCACCAGGGGCAGCTGTTCGACATCCCGCCGACCGGCAAGCCGGTCACGGTGCACGAGATGTCCTGCCACCGGATCGTCGACGGCCGGGTCGTCGAGTCGTGGATCGGCGACAACGTGCCCCGGATCCTTCTCGACATCGGTGCCATCCAGCCGGTCGGCCGCCCGCAGCACTGAGTCCACCAGCCCGAGCCCACCGCACCCCGAGGGGAGCCCCCATGCACCGCTCACTGATCATCGCCCGGATGGTGCCCGGATCGGAGGGCGACGTCGCCCGCATCTTCGGCGAGTCGGACGAGACCGAACTGCCGCGGATCGCCGGCGTCACCCACCGCTCGCTGTACCTGCTCGGCGACACCTACGTCCACCTGCTGGAGACCGACGACCCGGGTCAGGCAGCGGTCGACGCCGCCCGCCGCCACCCCGAGTTCGCCCGCGTCAGCGAACGGCTCACCCCGTTCATCTCCCCCTACCTGGCCACGTGGCGCTCCCCGCAGGACGCGGTCGCCCAGTGCTTCTACAGCTGGGAGTCCGGTACCGGCGGTCGGTGACCCGACCACCGCCGGCGCCCTGACCGACGGGGTCCGTTCACCCCGGAGCAGCGCTGTGCCCCGGAGCGGCACCCCCGCCCCGGAGCAGTCCCTACACCGGAGAAACGAGAGGCAGCACCATGACCGACCACCAGGCCGGCGGGACGACCACGGTCGTCACCGCGGCGGAGATCGAGAACGTCCTCATCACCAGCGCCGGCGCGGCGCCGGACGTCTTCGAGGGCTCCCGGCACGTCCCCCTGGAGGAGCTCGGCCTCGACTCGCTGGCCGTCCTGGAGCTGGAGGCGGTGATCGCCGACCGGTACGGCCTCAAGGTCCCGGACGGCGCCGTTGCCCTCAGCGTCGACGAGATCGTCGCCCAGCTGCAGGGCGCCGGGGCGGTGAGCTGACCGATGGCCGGACACACCGAGAACGGCATCGTCATCCAGGCCCCGCTCAAGCTCGTCTGGGACGTCACCAACGACGTCGCCGGCTGGCCCGAGCTGTTCACCGAGTACGCGTCCGCCGAGATCATCGAGCAGCGCGGCGAGACCGTCCGGTTCCGGCTCACCATGCACCCGGACGAGGAGGGGCGGATCTGGAGCTGGGTCAGCGACCGGACCGTCAACGCGGCCGACCGCACCGTCCACGCCCACCGGGTCGAGACCGGGCCCTTCGCCTACATGCAGATCCACTGGCGCTACGAGGAGCTGCCCGAGGGCGGCACCCGGATGACCTGGATCCAGGACTTCTCGATGAAGCCCGCCGCCCCGGTCGACGACCAGGGCATGACCGAACGCCTCAACACCAACTCGCCCGTGCAGCTGGAGATCATCCGCCGCAAGGTCGAGGCACTCGCCGCCGACCGGGGCACCGCCCAGGCCGGCCCCGCCGAAGAGGAGTGAGCGCCATGGCCGTCAGGAACTACCGAATCGTCGGCATCGACGACGTCCCCGCCAACCGGAAGCGCGGTGGCGAGACCCGTGCGGTGCTCTCCCCGGCCACGGTCGGCTCGACCTCGGGCTTCATGGGGATCGCCCGGCTCCAGCCCGGGGAGCGGATCAGCGAGCACTACCACCCGTACAGCGAGGAGTTCGTGCTCCTCGTCCGGGGCGAGCTCACCCTCGACCTGGACGACAAGCCGTTCGAGCTGTTCGCCGGCCAGGGCCTGGTCATCCCCAAGGACGTCCGGCACCGGCTGCGCAACACCGGCAACGAGGAGGCCTTCGTGGTCTTCCACCTCGGCCCGCTGGCGCCCTCCCCGGAGCTGGGCCACGTCGACACCGAGGACGGCCCGGGCACCAAGGCGCACGAGGGACACATAGTGCTGGGGGAGCGATGACCGCATCCCCCTCCGCAGGTGCCCGCCGCGTGGTGGTCACCGGGATCGGTGTGGTGGCGCCCGGCGGCACCACCCGGGAGTCCTTCTGGGACCTCATCACCTCCGGCCGCACGGCGACCCGCAGGATCAGCGCGTTCGACGCGTCGGCGTTCCGCTCGCAGATCGCCGCCGAGGCGGACTTCGACGCAGTCGCGGCCGGCCTCACCCCGCTGGAGCTGCGCCGCGCCGACCGCTACGTCCAGTTCGCGCTGGCCGCCTCCCAGGAGGCGGTGTCCGACGCCGGACTGCAGCTCGACGAACAGACCCGTGAGGCCACCGGCGTGGTGCTCGGCTCGGCGGTCGGCGGCACCATCGTCCTGGAGGACGAGTTCGTGGTGGCCAGCGACTCCGGCCGGAACTGGCTGGTCGACCCGGACGTCACCAGTCCCTTCCTCTACCAGGGCCTGATCCCCAGCAGCCTGGCCGCCGACGTGGCCGCCCGGCACGCGGTGCACGGCCCGGCCGTGGTGGTCTCCACCGGCTGCACCTCCGGCATCGACGCGATCGGCCACGCCTACCAGCTGCTGGTGGACGGCGAGGCCGAGGTGATGATCACCGGTGCTTCCGACTCGCCGATCTCCCCGGTCACCGTGGCCTCCTTCGACGCGATCAAGGCCACCACCCCGGACAACGACGACCCGGAGCACGCCTCCCGGCCGTTCGACCGGGACCGGCACGGCTTCGTGCTCGGCGAGGGCTGCGCGGTGCTCGTCCTGGAGGAGCTGGAGCACGCCCGCCGGCGCGGCGCCCGGATCTACTGCGAGGTGGTCGGCTACGCCAACCGCGGCAACGCCTTCCACATGACCGGGCTGCGCCCGGATGGCCTGGAGATGTCCGAGGCGATCAGCGACACGCTCCGCCAGGCCCGGCTCAACCCCGAGGACGTGCACTACATCAGCGCCCACGGCTCCGGGACCAGGCAGAACGACCGGCACGAGACCGGCGCGTTCAAGCGCTCGCTGGGCCACGCCGCGTACGGCGTGCCGATCAGCTCGATCAAGTCGATGGTCGGCCACTCGCTGGGCGCGATCGGCGCGATCGAGATGGCCGCCTGCGCGCTGGCCGTCGAGCGCGGGGTCGTCCCGCCGACCGCCAACTGGCAGAACCGGGACCCCGAGTGCGATCTCGACTACACGCCCAACAACGCCCGTGAGGTACGGGTCGGTGCGGCGCTGTCGGTCGGCAGCGGGTTCGGCGGCTTCCAGTCCGCGATGCTCTTCGCCAAGCTCGGGAGGATCCGATGAGCGAGCGGCGCGCGGTCATCACCGGCGTCGGCGTGGTCGCGCCGAGCGGGACCGGCAGTGAGGCCCACTGGAAGACGGTCTGCGGCGGCGAGAGCCGGATCGGCCCGATCACGCTCTTCGACGCCAGTTCGTACGAGACCACGCTGGCCGGCGAGGTCGGCGACTTCGACGCCAACCGGTACGTCGAGCGCCGGCTCCAGGTGCAGACCGACCGCTGGACCCACCTGGCCTACGCGGCGGCCGAACTGGCCTTCGGCGAAGCCGAGTTGGATCCGTCGACGGTCGAGCCCTACAAGTTCTCGGTGGCGCTGGCGAGTTCGTCCGGCGGCAACCAGTTCGGCCAGCGCGAGCTCCAGCGGCTCTGGCAGCCGGACACCTCGCGGACCGTCGGCGCCTACCAGTCGATCGCCTGGTTCTACGCCGCGACCGTCGGCCAGCTGGCCATCCGGCACCAGGCCAAGGGCCCGTCCAGCGTCCTCGTCTCGGAGGGCGCCGGCGGTCTGGACTCCCTGGCGCACGCCGCCCGCCTGATCCGCCGCGGCGCGGACGTGGTGCTGGCCGGCGGCACCGAGGCGCCGCTCGGCCCGTACGCGCTCGCCTGCCAGCAGCGCAGCGGCCGGCTCTACACCGGCACCGACCCGGCGGCGGCGTACCTGCCGTTCGACGAGCGCGCGGCCGGCTACGTGCCGGGCGAGGGCGGCGCGGTCTTCGTGGTCGAGGACCTCGAACACGCGCTGGCCCGGGGTGCCCGGATCCGCGCCGAGATCTCCGGCTGGGCCGCCACCCACGACGGCGCCTCCACCACCCGGACCGGCGCAGGCTCGGTCCGCCAGTACGCCCGCGCGCTGGGCACCGCGATCGAACGGGCCGGGCTCACCCCCGGCGACGTCGACGTGGCCTTCCCTGACGCGGTCGGCGTCGCGGCGTACGACCGCACCGAGGTGCAGGCGCTGCGCGAGGTGTTCGGCGAGGCCGGCCCGGCCGCCGTCACCACCCAGAAGCCGCTGACCGGGCGGCTCTACCAGGGCGGCAGCGCACTGGACGCCGCCACCGCGGTGCTGGCCATGGACAACGGCCTGATCCCGCCCTCGGCGGGCCCGGCCCGCCCGGCCGACGGCTGCGAGCTGGCCTTCGTCCGCGAGGAGCAGGCCGTCGAGGTCGGCGCCGCGCTGATCGGTGCCCGCGGTTTCGACGGCTTCAACAGCGCCGTCGTCCTGCGCGCGCACTCCTGACACCCAACGACCTCGGAAGGGAGACCGCCATGCCGGTCGACGAGGGCGCGGCGCGAGGCCGCGTGCTCTTCCTCATCACCGTCAAGGAAGAGCGCCGCGAGGACTTCCTCAAGGCGTACGAGCAGGTCCGCCATCTGGTGGCCGAGGGTGTCCCCGGACACGTCCGCGACCAGGTCTGCCAGTCGTCCACCGACCCGGAGCAGTGGCTGATCACCAGCGAGTGGCGCGCCCTGGACGACTTCGTGGCCTGGGAGGAGACCGAGGAGCACCGGGACCTGGTGCGCCCGATGCGCGAGTGCTTCACCAACGCGAAGTCCATCCGGTTCCACATCCAGGCCGAGACCTCGCGGGACACCCCGCGGGCGAGCCTTTCCACTCCCACCACCACGGGTTGAGGTCATGACACGGACACTGATCATCGGTGGCAGCGTCGCGGGCCTGGTGGCCGCGCTGGCGTTCGCCGACCTCGGGCACGACGTCACGGTGCTGGAGCGTGACGCCAACGAGGCGCCGGACACCGTCGACCTGGCGCACAGCGACTGGCAGCGGCCCACCGTGCCGCAGATGCACCAGTCGCACGCCTTCGGCTCGCTCGGCACCAACCTGCTGCGGGACCGGCTGCCCGCCGTCTACCAGGCCCTGGTCGCGGCCGGTGCCCGGGAGATCGAGCTCGGCCGGGCGATGCCGCCGTCGCTGGCCGACAAGACCCCGCACCCGTCCGACGCCGAGCTCCGGATGATCGGCAGCCGGCGCTCGACCTTCGAGCTGATCCTCCGCCAGGAGGCGCTGCGCCGGCCCGGGATCTCCTTCCGGCGGGGCGAGACGGTGCGCGGTCTGACCGTGGCCGACCGCGGCCCGGCCCGGGTGACCGGCGTCGTCACCAAGGACGGCCGCAGCGTCGCGGCCGACCTGGTGATCGACGCGAGCGGTCGCCGCTCGCAGGGACACGAGTGGCTCCGCGAGCACGGCCTGGCCGAGCCGGAGCAGGTCGCGCAGAGCGCCGACATCACCTACTACACCCGTTACTACCGTGCGCTGAGCCCGCGTCCGGCCGGTCCGCTCAACCGCGGCTTCGGCGCCGGCGGGCTCTGGGACCACTACACCGGCGTGCTGTTCCTCGGTGACAGCAACACCTTCACCATCTCCTTCGGCGTGCTGCCGGACGACACGGAGCTGAAGGCGCTGCGCATCGAGGACGCGTTCACCGCCGCGGTCCGCGCCACCCCGCTGCTGGCCCCCTGGGTGTCGCCGGAGGTCGCCGCGCCGATCTCGCCGGTGCACGCGATGGGCGGCCTGGACAACTCGCTGCGGCTGTACGGGCAGAACGCGCAGCCGGTCCCCGGCTTCCTGCCGGTCGCCGACGCGGTCTGCACCACCAACCCGGCGTACGGGCGCGGGGTCTCCCTGGCCATCGCCCACGTGCTCGGCCTGGCCGACCTGGTGCGCGAGCACCCGGAGCCGGACGCCGAGCAGGCCGCGCTGGCGGCCGGCCTGGCCGGGCGGACCTTCCGCCCGTGGTTCGAGGACGCGGTCCGCAACGACGCGGGCCGGGCCCGGCTCTGGCGGGCCACCGTGGCCGGCCAGCAGCTGCCGCCGCTGCCGCCGGACGTCATCACCTTCGGCACCGTGGCCGAGGCGGCCGCCACCGACGAGGTGGTCTGGCGCCGGCTGGCCCGCACCATGATGTCGCTCGACAACCCGGCCGGCCTCTACGAGGACGAGGAGATCCGGCTGCGGGTCAAGCAGGCCGCCGCGGGCGGGCCGCCGCCGTTCCCCGCCCCGGACCGGGCCTCCCTGGTCGACGTCGTCCGCCGCGCCGCGGGCTGACGTCCTCACCTTTCCCTTCCCGCCCCGCAAGGCACCACCCACAGGAGGAGAATCATGAAGGTCGTCGACCACCCCAACGCCAAGCTCATGGAGGCGGTCTACGCCGCGTTCACCGTGGGCGACGTCCAGAAGGCCGCCGGCTACTGGACCAAGGACTGCGTGCACTACTACCCGGGCACCAGCGAACTGTCCGGCGCGCACGAGGGCATCGAGTCCGCACTGGCCTTCGCCGGCCGGATGTTCGAGATCTGCCAGGGCCGCATCCAGATGGAGATCCACGAGATCGGCGCCAGCGACACGTTCGCGTTCGCCACGGTCTTCACCCGCTACGAGCGCGAGGGCAAGAGCCTCGAGATGCCGTTCGTCAACGTGGCGCGCATCCAGGACGGCCTGATCGCCGAGTTCTGGACCTACCCCGAGGACCAGTACGCCGTCGACCAGTTCTGGGCCTGACGCTCCCCGACGATTGAGAGGTGGCATCACCATGGCAGGGATCATCAGCAGTTGGGGTGACAACACCAACGGCCAGCTCGGCGACGGCGGGACCGTCAACCGGGCCGCCGCGCAGGACATCAAGGGCCTGGAGGGCGTGGTCCGGGTCGTGGCCGGCAGCGGTCACGCCCTGGCCCTGACCGCCGACGGCGAGCTCTGGGGCTTCGGCCGCAACGCCTTCGGCCAGCTCGGCGACGGTTCGACGGAGAACCAGGCGAGCCCGGTCCGGACGATCGGCCTGCCCGGCCGGGTCCGCTCGGCCGGCGCCGGCGGCGGGCACAGCGCCGCGCTGCTGGAGGACGGCACGGTCTGGGCCTGGGGCGCTGGCTTCTTCTGCGCCCTCGGCGAGGCCAACTTCGGCGTGCAGCCGGTCCCGGTCCGGGTCGACGGCCTGGAGGACGTGATCGAGCTCGCCGTCGGCGGCGCGCACAACCTGGCCCTCAAGGCCGACGGCACCGTCTGGTCCTGGGGCCGTGACGACCGCGGCCAGCTGGGCGACGGCCCGAACTCCACCCGCGAGGGCCGGATCGTCCGCTCCTACATGACCGCCTCCTTCGACTGCCGGCCGCGTCCGGCCGTGATCGAGGGCCTGGAGCCGGCGGTCCGGCTGAGCGCCGGCGGCGGCCACAGCCTGGCCGTGCACGCCGACGGCTCCGCCTCGGTCTGGGGCTTCAACGACCGCGGCCAGCTCGGCGACGGCACCCTGATCGACCGCGCCGCCCCGCAGAAGGTGCAGGGCCTCGGCCCGGTCACCCAGCTGGTCGGCGCCTACCACCACACGGTGGCGCTGCTGGCCGACGGCACCGTCGCGGCCTGGGGCCTCAACGACGGCGGCCAGCTCGGCGACGGCACCACCGTCGACCGCGCGGTGCCCGCCCCGGTGCCGGGTCTGACCGGCGTCAAGGCGGTGACGGCCAGCGGTGGCGGCACCGACGCCAACCCGGGCACCGGCGGCCACGCGCTGGCACTGCTCGCCGACGGCTCGGTGCTCGGCTGGGGCTGGAACAACTGGGGCCAGCTGGCCGCCGGTGACGCCGAGACCGTCCCGACCCCGGCCCGGATCGCGCTGTCCGGCCCGGCCGTGGGCATCGCCGCCGGCGGGGAGATCCCGCCGACCAACAAGTTCATGGCCAACCCGGGCGGCGGCTTCGCCTTCGCCCTGCTGGGCTGAGCCCCTTCCGGGCAACCGCCGCGTGGTCCCGGCCCGTTCGGGGCCGCGCGGTGCCGGGCCGACGGGCCCGCCGCGCACGCACCGCCGGGTCCGCCCGGCGGTCCGTGCAGGGCGGACCGGTCCGTCGTCCCGTCCACCCATGACCGCTCGGGCCGCGGGCACCGTCCGCCCGCGGCCCGGTCCCCGCAGGGAGGCCTCACCCTTATGACCGCCGTTCCCCAGACCGCCCCTGCCTCGGCCGGCGCGGTGTTCCTCTCCGAACTGATGTTCCCGTCCACGCCGCGCTGCCTGGCACTGGCCGCCGAGTACCGGATCGCCGAGCTGCTGGCCGACGGCCCGCTGCCGGCCGCCGAACTCGCCGAGCGCGCCGGGGTGGC
The DNA here is from genome assembly GCF_036322525.1 of Streptomyces sp. BE20. Lineage (NCBI taxonomy): Bacteria > Bacillati > Actinomycetota > Actinomycetes > Kitasatosporales > Streptomycetaceae > Streptomyces > Streptomyces sp. BE20. Next base: position 145,356 of record NZ_JAQYWW010001060.1, read on the forward strand.
CGCCGGCCCGCTCGCCAAGGTGCTGGGGCTGCTCGCCGAGGACGGTGTCTTCGAGGAGACCGAGCCCGGCGTCTTCGCCAACACCGGTCTCTCCGAGCTGCTGCGCCCCGGCGTGCCGGGCTCGATGGACGCGATGGCCCGGATGGTCGGTGCCGAGTGGCTCTGGTCCTCCTGGGGCGCGCTGGACCACAGCCTGGTCACCGGCAAGCCCGGCTTCGAGAAGGTGCACGGCACCGCGCTCTGGCCGTGGCTCCAGCGCAACCCGGGTGCCGCCGCCACCTTCAACCAGGCGATGACCGACTTCACCGACGCGCTCTCCGACGCCCTGGTCTCCTCCTACCCCGAGTTCGCCGAGGCCGGCGCGGTCTGCGACCTGGGCGGCGGGCAGGGCACCTACCTGGCGGCGATCCTCCAGAAGTACGACGCGCTCGGCCGCGGCGTGCTGGCCGACCTGCCGAGCGTGATCGAGCAGGCCCGGACCCAGCCGGACGTCGCCAAGCTGGCCGAGCAGGGCCGCCTGGACTTCGAGCCGGTCGACTTCTTCGCCGGCGTCCCGGCCGGGATCGGCGCGTACGTCACCAAGCAGGTCTGGCACTCCTGGCCGGACGACGCGCTGGTGCGACTGCTGCGCAAGTGCCGGGAGGCCTCGCCGGGCGCCCGCTTCGTCGCGGCCGAGCTGGTGCACCGCGAGGGTGTGCCGCGCTTCGTGAAGAACTTCGACCTGGTCATGCTGGTCACGATGAGCGGCGAGGTCCGGACCGAGGAGCAGTTCGCCGAGGTCTTCCGGCGCGGCGGCTTCCGGCTGAACCGGGTGGTGCCCACCGGGACGGCCTTCTCGCTGCTGGAGGCCGTGCCCGACCCCGACCCGCTGGACTGAGCGACCACGTGCGGCCGTGCGGTCGGGTGACCGTACGGCCGTACGCCGCAGGACCGTGAGCGGCCGGACCGAGGACCCTCGGCCCGGCCGTCGGCGTGCGGTCGTCGCGGCCCGGCGGCGGCGCCGGAACAGCCGCCGAAATATCCGTCCGCATATTCGCTCCACCGTCCGTCCGCGTATTCTCCGGTGATTTTCCGGAGCGCCATGGAAAAGGGCCCGGATCCGTAACGGATCCGGGCCCCCGGTCGTCCTCCCGGGTGAATTCCCGGAAGGTCTTTCGGCTCAGTCGAAGCGGAATTCCGACAGCCCCCCGGCCGGCCGGAACCCGAACGACTCGAAGAGTGACCGGATGGCGCTGTTGCCCTCGCCGGTGACCGCCAGGCAGATCACCGTCTCGCGTACGGCCAGCTCGGCCAGCATCTCGCCGAGCAGCGCCCGGCCGTACCCGCCGCGGCGGATCTCCGGCCGTACGTACATCGGGTTGAACCGCACCACGCCGGCGACGGAGGCGGTCCGGCCGAGGATGGCGACGGCGTCGCCCTCGTGCTCCCAGACCCGCAGCAGGCCGGAGGAGATCTGCTGCTGGACCGACCGCCGGGCCGTCTCCCGGCTGAGCCCGGCGCCGTGTGCGGCCTCCAGGCACCAGTCGGTGAACAGCTCCAACTCCTCCGCCAGGGCGGCCCGGGACTGCCCGGCCGGGGCCGGCCGGTCGGAGGTCACGGCGGGGCCGGACAGGCTCAGTACCCGCTCACGCCGGCCCGCGTGAGCGGGTCGGCCGGTGGCCTCGGACCACGCGGCGGCGAACGCGGCGGCCGCCGCGTCCGGTCCGATCACGCCGGGAAGCCGGTCGGGGCCGGCGCCCAGCTCGGTGCCGAGCGCGGCCGCGGCGGCCTCCGGCATCCCGCTCAGCACGACCAGGTGCGGGGGTGTGAAGGCCGCCACGCCGACCACCGGCGCCGAGCCGGAGGTCGGGTCCTCGACCCGGCTCCAGTTGATCGGCGGGGCGGTCGGCGGCCGGAACCTCGCACCTGCCAGCATGGTCAGCAGGATGGAATTCTCGACGGGGTTGCCAGCAATCCACCCACCGGTTTCGGAGATGAACTCTTCGGTGTTTCTCGTGGTTTTTACGAGCATGTCGAAAAAATATCCCGAGGGTGGTTCGATGGCAATGGGGCCATGCGCTTTTCCCGACTCAGCCCGCGTTCGGCCGACCGGCTCCGGGGCCGCCCTGTCCCGGACGGCCCCGGCCGCCCGCGCCGGGGCCGCCCTGACCGCCTCCGCCCGGGCCTCCCTGGCCGCCCGGCCGCTGCATCATTCCGGCCGAGACGCCGGCCGTCATGCCGCCCTCCAGGCCGAACAGCGAGCCGGTGACGAAGCTGGCCGCGTCGCTGCTCAGGAAGACCACCGCGTTGGCCACCTCCTCCTCGGTCGCGATCCGTCCGAGTGCGGTGCCCGAACCGGCCCGCTCCAGCGCGCCGGGCTGGCTGCCGACCCGCTGGCGGAACTCCTCGGTGTCGACCGGCCCGGTGATGAGCGCGTTGACCCGGATGCCGGCCGGACCGGCCTCCAGGGCGGTGGCCCTGGTGAGGCCGACCACGCCGTGCTTCGCCGCGGTGTACGCGCCCAGGCCGAAGGCGGTGCCCTGGACGCCGGCGGTGGAGGCGTTGTTGATGATGCTGCCGCCGCCGCTCGCCCGCATGGCGGCGATCTCGTGCTTGAGCGAGTGGTAGGTGCCGGTCAGGTTGACGGCGAGGACCGCGGCGAAGGCCTCGGCCGGGACGCGGTCCAGCGGGCCGAACGCGCCGCCGCCGCCGGCGTTGTTGAAGGCGATGTCGAGCCGGCCGTGTCGCTCGACCGTGGTACCCACGAGGCGGGCGACGTCATCCTCCACGGTGACATCGGCGGCGATGAAGTCCGCCTGCCCGCCCTTCTCGCGGATCCTGTTCACCACGGCCTCGCCCAGCTCGGCCCGGCGGCCGGAGACCACGACGTGCGCCCCGGCGGCGGCGAGTGCGAGCGCGGCCGCCGCCCCCATGCCGGAGGTGGATCCGGTCACGAGCGCGATTTTCCCCTGGAGTTGGCTCATCGTTCGCTGCCCTTCCGGGCGGCCGTGGCCGCCCTGACGTTGGCTCTTGACGGCTAATTTTGATTGTATAGTCTATACGAATTCAAGCTCGGAGCAAGGACTCCGAGCCGGCGGACGCCTCCTCAAGGAGTACCCAATGAGCGCCCCGTACGCTGCACCCGCCCCAGAAGTGCCACGGAAGACCTTCTTGACGATCTTTGCTGCCCTGGTGCTTGCCATGTTCCTGGCAGCCCTGGACCAGACGATCGTGGCGACGGCCCTTCCGACCATCGCCGGCGACCTCGGCGGTGTCACCCACCTGGCGTGGGTGGTCACCGCCTACATGCTCGCGGCGACCGCCGCGACGCCGCTCTGGGGCAAGCTGGGCGACCTCTACGGCCGCAAGCTGATGTTCCAGTCGGCCATCACCATCTTCCTCCTCGGCTCCGCGTTGTCCGGACTTTCCGCCAACATCGGCCAGTTGATCGGTTTCCGGACCCTCCAGGGTCTCGGCGCCGGCGGCCTGATGGCGTTGGCCATGGCCCTGATCGCCGAGCTCGTCCCGCCGCGCGAGCGCGGCAAGTGGCAGGGTTACGCGCAGTCCTGCTTCGTCCTGGCCGGCGTGGTCGGCCCGCTGGTCGGCGGCGCCTTCGTCGACCACCTCAGCTGGCCCTGGATCTTCTACATCAACCTGCCGATCGGCGCCGTCGCGCTGGTGGTGGTCACCTCCGTGCTCAAGCTCCCGGTCAACCGGCAGAAGCACCAGCTGGACTACCTCGGGTCGGCGCTGCTCAGTGCCGCGATCGTCTCGATCCTGCTGGTCTCGGTCTGGGCCGGCGACCAGTACGCGTGGGGCTCCGTGCAGGTCATCGGCCTGCTGGTGCTCGCCGTGGTGCTGCTGATCGGGTTCGTGCTCCAGGAGAAGCGGGCCGCCGAGCCGGTCGTCCCGCTGGAGCTGTTCAAGGACCCGGTGGTCCTGGTCGCCACCCTGGGTCTCTTCCTCACCTCGATCTCCCTCTTCGTGGCGACCGTCTACACCCCGCTGTTCCTCCAGGTCGCCAACGGTGACACCGCCACCGAGTCCGGCCTGCTGCTGGTCCCGATGATGCTCGCCACCGTGGTCAGCCTGACCGTCTCCGGCAAGGTCGTCGCGGCGACGGGCAGGTACAAGATCTTCCCGATCATCGGCCTCCTGGTGATGTCGCTCGGGCTCTTCCTGATGTCGACGCTCAAGGCCGACTCCTCGGAGGTGGCGGCCGGCGGCTTCCTGGCCGTCTTCGGCATCGGCTTCGGCATGGTGACCCAGGTGCTCATCGTGGCGGTCCAGAACTCGGTCGAGATGCGGCAGTTGGGCGTGGCCACGGCTGCGGCGAACTTCTTCCGCTCGCTCGGCGGCGCGATGGGCGTCACCGTCTTCGGTGCCATCCTCAACTCGCAGCTGCGTGACCTGCTGCCGAAGAAGGTGCCGGCCGAGGCGCTGGAGCGGCTCGGCACCGATGGCGTGCTGACCGCTCCCGCCAAGGTCCGGGCGCTGCCCGAGCCGGTGCGCGACGGTGTGTCCGACGCGCTGGCCCAGTCGCTGCACGTGGTCTACCTGGTCGGCATGGTGGTCTCGCTGATCGGCGCCGTGGTGGTGCTCTTCCTCCAGGAGCGTCCGATGCGGGCGCCGATGGGCGCGCCCGGCGGCAAGGGCGGCCCGGGTGGGCCCGGCGGACAGGGTGGCCCCGGTGGTCCCGGCGGTCAGCACCAGGGCCAGGGCGGCCCCGGCGGCCAGTGGCAGGGTGCGCAGGGCGGTCAGGGTGCCCCGGGTGCCCAGGGCGTCGGCGCGCAGGGTGGGCCGGCCGGCCAGGGGGCCCAGGCCGCCGGCCAGGGCGGCGGGCGACCGGAGGCCGCCGGCCCCGGTGCCCGTCCGGAGGCCGCAGCCGGCTGACGGCTGCCGGACCGGTGTCCCGCCGATGTGACGACCTCCTCCCCCTCCGCCCTCGCCGGGTGGTGGGGGAGGAGGTCTGTCCGGGCAGCGATTTGACGCCAGATCAGTGCACGGTACGGCTCGAAACGGACGTCGAAAGACAGTGCGGAGTGAGTGTTCACCCGCTAGGCTGGACGGGCAGTCGGCACCCCGGCCGCGGTGGGGCGGGGTGCCTGGCACGGCCTTCCCCGCCGCACTCCGAGCGCCGGGAGTCCCGGCGCGACCAGCCCACCAGGAAGCGGGTCGACTCCATGGCCGACATACCCAGCCAGCAGCGGCGTGCACTCTCCCGGGACCTCCCGCCCGCAGACGCCCCCACCATCCCGCCGGTGACCAGGATCGGTGTCATCGGCCTCGGTGTGATGGGCGGCGGCATGGCCTCCCGGCTGCTCGACCAGGGCCACCGGATCGTGGTCCACAACCGGACCCCCGAGCGCGCCGCCCCGTTCGCCGCCCGCGGCGCGGAGGTCGCCGACACCCCGGCCGCGCTGGCCGAGCGGGTCGACGTGGTCCTGCTCAGCCTCGCGTCCGAGGCCGCCGTCGACGAACAGCTCTTCGGCCCCGGCGGCGTCCTGGAGACGCTGCCCGCGCACGGCATCGTGATGGACACCAGCACCGTCTCCCCCGACTTCGCCCGGTCGGTGGCCCAGCGGGTGGCCGGCCGCGGCCGCAACGCCGTCGACGCCTGCATCATCGGCAACGGCCAGCACGCCAAGGACGGCGAACTCCGCTTCATGGTCGGCGGATCGGCCGAGACCTACGACCGGCTGAGCGCCGTGCTGGAGCCGCTGGCGAAGGAGATCCGGCACCTCGGCCCGAGCGGTCTGGGCGCCACCGCCAAGGTGATGCTCAACGTGCTGATGGGCGTGGAGATGCAGGTGCTCGCCGAGTCGGTGACGCTGGCCCAGGCAGCCGGCATCGACCGCGAGCTGGCGCTCCAGATGATCAGCGAGAGCGGCTTCAGCTCGCCGGTGATGCGGTTCAAGGCCGGCGTGATGCGCCGCCGGGCCTACGGGGACCCGCAGTTCCGGCTCGACCTGATGCGCAAGGACCTCCGGCTGGCCACCGCGGAGGCCGACCGCCTCGGCGTCGACACCCCCGTCTGCGACGCCACCCATGAGACGCTGATCGCCGCCGCCGAGGCGGGCCTCGGCGAACTGGACTGTGCCGCCGTGCTCTCCCACGCGGAGGCCGCCGCAGGACTGGCCGCCACTCCGGACCGTACGTGAACCACACGCCTTCACCGAGGAGTTGATTTACGTGTCCCAGTACAGACGGCCCCGGGCGGCCAGGTACGGCTCCGCCCTGGTGGCGTTGCTGACCGCGCTCGTGATGCTCACCGTGACCAACGGCGCCGGAGCCGAGGACGCCGAGGGCTCCCGCCACCGCTCCGCCGACTGGAGCAGCTGGCAGTTCGACGCCACCGGTACCCGGTTCAACGGCCAGGAGCACCGGATCACCCCCGCCAACGTCTCCGGTCTCGGCCTCAAGTGGGCCTTCGGCCACGCCAAGGTGCCCGGGGTCTACCTGGGCAGCCAGCCCGCCGTGGCGGACGGCACCCTCTACGTCGGCGGCGCCGAGGGCACCTTCCACGCGATGGACGCGAAGACCGGCGCGGCCCGGTGGACCTTCGACGTCGCCCCGGTGGCCGGCGCCCACTCCACCAGCAACCCGGACCCGGTCCGCAGCAGCCCGGCGGTCGAGGGGAACACCGTCTACTTCGGCGACAACCGCGGCTACCTGTACGCGCTGGACCGCCGCAACGGCGCGCTGCGGTGGTCGCTGAAGCTCGACACCCACCCGCTGGCCCAGATCACGAGCTCCCCGCTGGTCCACGACGGCAAGGTCTACGTCGGCGTCTCCAGCAAGGAGTCCGGCGCGACCTTCGACCTCACCTACCCGTGCTGCACCTTCCGCGGCTCGGTGGTCGCGGTCAACGCCTGGACCGGGCAGCTGGAATGGCGCCACTGGACCAACCCCGAGCCGCAGCTGGTCGGCACCTGGCCCAACGGTGCGAACCGCTACGAGCCCTCCGGTGTCGCCGTCTGGAGCTCCCCGGTCCTCGACCGGGCCAGCAACACCGTCTACGTCGGGACCGGCCAGAACTACACCGGCGCGGCCGGCGACACCGACTCGGTGCTCGCCCTGAACGCCCGCACCGGCGCGGTCCGCTGGCGCACCCAGGAGACCTTCCCGGACACCTTCACCGTCGCCTGCGGCACCCCGGGCGCCGACGCCTACTGCCCGAGCAAGGCCGATGGCACCGACCACGACTGGGACTTCGGCGCCAGCGCCAACGTCTTCAGCATCGGCAACCGACGGGTGGTCGGCATCGGCCAGAAGAACGGCGTCTACCACGTCTACGACGCACTGACCGGCGCCAAGGTCTGGGACCGCGCGGTCGTCGCCAACCCGAACACCAAGGGCGGCAGTTCGGGCATCCAGTGGGGCACCAGCTACGACGGCAACCGGCTCTACGTCGCCACCTGGTTCGCCAACCCGGGCACCCTGTACGCGCTCGACCCGGCGACCGGCGCGATCCTCTGGCAGACCGAGAGCCCCGCCGACGGCTGCCAGTGGGGCGGCGCCGCCGCCTACCCGCAGCTCTGCCAGCGGGCCTTCACGCCTGCGGTCACCGCGACCCGCGGCCTCGTCTACGAGGGCGGCGCGGACGGCAAGATGAGGGTCTTCTCGGCCGCCACCGGCGCGGTGCTCTGGCAGTACGACGTGGTCCGCGACTTCACCACGGTCAACGGCGTGCCGGCACACGGCACGGCCCTCTCCGGTGGTGGCGGCGCGGTGGTGGCCGACGGCATGCTCTACATCCAGGCCGCCTACTACCCGCAGTATCCGAGCAACTCGGGCGGCGTACTGCTCGCCTTTTCCCTACCGTAGGACACGTTGTCGTAGCGAAGGTCAACTCACGGCCGGCGGCGAACAGTTGCCGCCGGCCCCGGCAAGGAGGCACATCATGGAGATCGTCGTGGTCGGAGCGGCCGGTCGTACCGGACGACTGCTGGTCGAGAAGGCACTGGAGAACAAGCACAGCGTCACCGCACTGGTGCGCGACCCGGCCAAGCTGCCGGTCGAGCACGAGCGGCTGACCAAGGTGCGCGCGGACGTCTTCGACGTGGCGTCGCTGAACGGCCCGCTCGCGGGCAAGGAGGCCGTCCTGGTCGCGCTGGGGGTCACCAGCCGCACCACGACGACCGTCTTCTCCGAGGGCGTGCGCAACGTCATCGCCGCCGCCCGGGCGGGCGGGGTGCGCCGGCTGGTCACGATGTCCTCGGCGGGGCTGGAGACCAAGCACCTGCCGGCGATGCAGCGGTTCGTCGCCGAGTTCGTGGTGGACCGGGTCTACCGGAACATCCACCTCGACCTCGCCCGGATGGAGGACGAGGTCGAGGCCAGCCCGCTGGACTGGACGATCGTCCGGGTGCCGATGCTCACGGACGGCCCGGCCACGCCCAACTACCAGGCGGTGGTCGGCGGTCACATCGCCAAGGCCTCGCGCATCGCGCGGGCGAACGTCGCCGACTACATCGTCACCCATCTGGATGACGCGGCCACCTACGGCCGTCGCGTCGAGGTGGCCAACTGATGGACCCCGGCGGAGGCCGGCCCGCCCGCGGCACGTCCGCGGCGCGGGCCGGCCGCGCGCCCGGACCCGAGGACCCGAGCGAGGAGGGGAACGCTCCGTGAACATCGTCGTGTTCGGCGCGACCGGGGGTACCGGCCGCCACGTGCTGGACCTGGCCGCCGAGGCCGGGCACTCCACCGTCGCCTTCGCCCGTGACCCGCTGGCGCTGGTCGACGCCCGGCCGCACAGCATCCGGCAGGGGGACGTCCTCGACCCGGACGCGGTGGCCCGGGCCGTCGAGGGCGCCGACGCGGTGGTCTCCGCGCTCGGCATCGGCTACAGCCGGGCCGCCACCACCGTCTACTCGGCCGGCACCGACCACATCCTGAAGGCCATGCGCGCGGCCGGCGTCGGCCGGGTGCTCTGTGTCTCCACCACCAGCATGGGCCCGCCGCCCTGGCGGGCCGCCCCGTTCCAGCGCGCGCTCACGTCCTGGGTGCTGCACCCGATGCTCCGCCGGCCGTACGCCGACATGGCGCGGATGGAACGGCTGGTGCTGGAGGACACCGGGCTGGACTGGACGCTCGTCCGGGCCGCCCGGCTCACCGGCGGCCGGGCCCGCGGCCGGTACCGCACCGGCGTCGGGAGCCGGCTGCCCGGGGCCTGGTCGATATCCCGGGCCGACCTCGCGCACTACCTGGTCGGCGCGCTCGCCGAGCCGTCCACCCACCGCGCGGTGGTCGAGATCGCCTACTGAGACCGCGTACTGAGACCGCCTACGGAGACCGCCCCGGCACCGCTCGCCGGTGGTGCCGGCCGGGCACCGTTCCGCCGGCCCGGTCGGCGGGCCGGGCCGCCCCCCGACCTCCCTCCACTCCCTCCCGACGGCCGCCCGTCGGGGCGCCGCCCGCCCGGACCGTGTACGGACCGTCTCCCCGAGGACGGTCCGTACTCAACGGGGGGTACGGCCGGCTACTCCCGTGGTGCGATGCCCGGCCTTCCCGGACGGGGCAGAGTATGGAGTGATCCGCGGATCACCCAAGCCGTGGGCCGGCGGCCTCATCACCATCCACCCCCGGTGGCCGCCGGCCCGTGGCCCGCGTCGCCCCTCGCCTTCCGGAGCACAGCCGATGTCCACACCTCCCGGCCCGCCCGCCGCCGACACGTCCGTGCCGCCCGGCCGGGCGACCGCGGCGACCACCGAGACGCCCGAGCCCCCGGCCGACCGCGCCGCGCGGTTCCGGCTGCCCCGGCACGCCCGCCGGATCTGGCTCGTCGCGCACGTCGCCCTCTCGGTCGGCTGGCTGGGCCTCACCGCCGGCGTGCTCGCCCTCGGCATCGCCGGCCGCTTCTCCGACGACCCGGACACCGTCAAGGCCGCGTACCTGGCCCAGGAGATCTTCGCCGACTGGCTACTGATCCCGGTCAGCCTGCTCTCCCTGCTGTCCGGTCTGGTGCTGTCCCTCGGCACCACCTGGGGCCTGCTCAAGTACCGCTGGGTGGTCACCAAGTTCTGGCTGACCCTGGCCGCCACCCTGGCCTCGATCTTCGCGCTGCGCGCCTTCATCCACGACGCCGCCGGCCAGGTCGCCGCCGGGACGGTGCCGCCGGACGGCCGGTCCCCGCACGTCCTGGTGATCGCCCCGTCGGTGGCACTGACCATCTACCTGACCGCCACGATCCTCTCCGTGCTGAAGCCCTGGGGCATGACCCGGCGGGGCACCCGGCTGGCCGCCGCCGCCCGGGCCGGCCGCGTCCGCCCGCCCGGTGCCGGCAGCGCGTCCGACCCCGCTGCCGCCCGGAACGTCCGGTCCGCCCCCGGCGCCAAGGACGCCGCCGGCGCCAAGGACGCCCCCGGTGCCAAGGACGCCGCCGCGCCCGGTACCGCCGACACCGACGCCGCCGCGGTGCGGCCGGGGCGGTGAGCGGGAGTCCCGGCATGAGCACCGACCACGACCCGCTCGGCGGCCCGCCCTGGACCAGGCCCTCCTGGACGGTGGTCTCCGCCGTCCTGGTGGCGCTGTTCCAGGTGGTCGGTTCCACCGCCGCCGCCCGCCAGCAGCAGGACTACCGCGTCCCGCTGGACGCCGCCGGATACGCCCTGCTGCTGCTCGGCCCGGTCCTGCTGCTGTTCCGCAACCGCTTCCCCGGCCCGGTGGTGATCGCGGTGACCGCCGTCACCACCGGCTACCTGCTGGCCGGTTACCCGTACGGGCCGGTCTTCTTCAGCCTCGCCGTCGCCGTGTACGGCGCGCTGTCCCGGGGCTACCGCCGGGTCGCCTGGATCTCGGTCGGCACCGGCTACCTGGTCCATCTGGCCAGTTCCCACCTGCTGCCGCAGAGCTGGCTGCGCGCGCCCGCGCAGAGCCCCGGCTGGTGGCAGGAGGCCGGGGTGGCCGCCTGGCTGCTGCTGGTCCTGGCCGTGGCCGAGATCATGCGCTCGCGCGGCGAGCAGCTGGCCGCCCGCCGGCTGGCCAGGCGGCAGGCCGAGGAGAACCGGGCCGCCGAGGAGCGGCTCCGGATGGCCCGCGAGCTGCACGACATCCTGGCCCACTCCATCTCGGTGATCCACCTGCAGGCCGGGGTGGCGCTGGAGCTGATCGACCAGCACCCCGAGCAGGTCCGGGCCGCGCTGACCGTCATCAAGGCCACCAGCAAGGAGGCCCTCGGCGAGGTCCGGCAGGTGCTCGGCACCCTGCGGGGCCCCGACGGCCAGGCCCCGCGCACGCCCGCACCCGGGCTGGCCCGGTTGCCCGAACTGGTCACCCAGGCGGGCCACGCCGGCCTCACGGTCTCCGTGGAGACGGCGGGGGAGGGGCGGCCGCTGCCGTCCCAGCTGGAGCTGGCCGCGTTCCGGATCGTCCAGGAGGCGCTCACCAACGTCATCCGCCATTCGGCCGCGCGCAGTGCCACGGTTCTGATGGACTGGACCTCCCCGGAGGGGCTGCTGCTCCAAGTGGACGATCCGGGTCCGGCCGCCGGCGGTGACGGCGGCGGCTCCGGCAACGGCCTGATCGGCATGCGCGAGCGGGCCGCGGCGTTCGACGGCGAGCTGACGGTCGGTCCGCACGGCGGCGGCTTCCGGGTCCGGGCGTGGCTGCCCGATCCGGCGGGGAAGGACCGGGCGGGGAACGGCGCCGGGCGGACCGGCGCGGAACGGCACGGGCGGTAGCCGGCAGGGCGAGCACAGCGAGGGACGACGAACGACATGATCCGAGTACTGCTGGCGGACGACCAGGTCCTGGTCCGGGCGGGCTTCCGGGCGCTGCTCGACGCCCAGCCGGACATCGAGGTGGTCGGCGAGGCCGACGACGGAGACGCGGCCGTCCGGCTGGTCGGGGAACTCCGGCCGGACGTCGTGCTGATGGACATCCGGATGCCGGGCACCGACGGGCTGGAGGCCACCCGCCGGATCTACGCCGTCCCCGAGCTCTCCGGCGTCCGGGTGGTCGTGCTGACCACGTTCGAGATGGACGAGTACATCTTCGAGGCGCTCCGGCTCGGCGCGGCCGGCTTCCTGGCCAAGGACACCGAGCCGGCCGACCTGCTGCGCGCCGTCCGGGTCGCCGCGGTCGGGGACTCGCTGCTCTCCCCGGGCGTGACCCGCCGGCTGATCGACGAGTTCGCCAGCCGCTCCCGGGAGCCCTCCGACACCGGCCGGTTGCTGGCCTCGCTCACCGACCGTGAGCGCGAGGTGCTCACCCTGGTCGGCATGGGCCTCACCAACGACGACATCGCGCGCCGGCTGGTGGTCAGCCCGCTCACGGCGAAGACGCACGTCAGCCGGGCCATGGTGAAGCTCGGCGTCCGCGACCGGGCGCAGCTGGTGGTGCTCGCCTACGAGTCCGGCCTGGTCCGCCCCGGCTGGCTGGGCTGACCACCGCGCCCCGCCATGGGCCCGCCCGGCACCGGTCCGCCGGTCTCGCGTGCCCCGCGCCCGAAGCGCGCCGCGCCCGCTCCCCGCGCCGCAACGCCGCTCCTCGCCCCGCCGCCGGCGCGGGAAGTCGGCGGGTCCGACGTCCCGCGCGCGACCACCCGCCCGGAAGGCGCACGACCGGAAGCCGTCCGGCCGGAAGCAGCCAGGTCGCCAGGCCGTACTCCCCGTGTCGTAGCCCGGGTGCCGCTCCCCGGAGGACGCGCCGGACCCCTCCCCGGCGAGAAGCTCGTGGTGGCCTCGGGGAGCGTCCCGGGGCAGGGCCCCCGCCGGAGTGCGCGGGGGGCACACCGAGGAGTTGAACGACATGCAGAGCACCGCGACACTGCTCGCCGACACCGTCTGCCGGGAGGGCTGGGGCCCGTGGGGCGGCGGCCCGGGTCCGTGGTTCCTGATCTTCCCGCTGTTCTGGCTGCTCGTCCTGGTCGTGGTGGTGACCACGCTGCGCCGCCGCGGCGGAGCCGGCCGCGGTCCGTGGGGCCCGCCGTGGGCCGGTGGCCCGTGGGGCGGCGGCCCGGGATGGCGCGGCGGCTGGCCGGGCGGCCCCGAGGGCCCGCTGGCCTCGCTGGCCCGCCGGTACGCGGAGGGCCAGATCACCGAGGAGGAGTACCGGATCCGCCGGGACACCCTGCTGGAGCACCTGGAGGGCCCCGACGACACCAAGCCGGGCCGGGGCGGTGCCAAGTGACGGCGTTCCCCGTCCTCGAACTGGTCGAGACCGACCGGATGGCGGCCCAGGTCTCCGAGGCGGTGAAGGTCTACGGCATCGGCCGGACGGAGGTCCGCGCCCTGGACCACGTGACGGTCGGGTTCCCGGCCGGCCGGCTCACCGCGATCATGGGCCCGTCCGGTTCCGGCAAGTCCACCCTGCTGCACTGCGCGGCAGGGCTGGACCGGCTGACCGCCGGCACCGCGATGATCGGCGACACCGAGCTGGACGGGCTGAGCGACCGCAAGCTGACGGTGCTGCGCCGGGAGCGGATCGGTTTCGTCTTCCAGTCCTTCAACCTGGTGCCGGTGCTGACGGCGCGGGAGAACATCACCCTGCCGGTCGACCTGGCCGGCGGGACGGTGGACGAGTCGTGGGTGGAGACGCTGATCGACGCGGTCGGTCTGCGTGACCGGCTGGGCCACCGGCCGACCGAGCTCTCCGGCGGGCAGCAGCAGCGGGTCGCGCTGGCCCGGGCGCTGGCCGGCCGCCCGGAGGTGGTCTTCGCGGACGAGCCGACCGGCAACCTGGACTCCCGTACCGGGGCCGAGGTGCTGGGCCTGATGCGCCGCGCGGTGGACGACATGGGCCAGACCGTGGTCATGGTCACCCACGACCCGACCGCCGCCGGCTACGCGGACGAGGTGCTCTTCCTCGCCGACGGCCGCCTGGTGGACCGGATGGAGCGGCCCACCCCGGACGGGGTGCTGGACCGGATGAAGGCCTTCGAGCGCGGCTCCGGCGCCGGCCGGGGAGGCGTCCGGTCATGAGCAGCACCACCGCCACCCTCAGGATCAGCCTGCGCTCGCTGGCGGCGCACAAACGGCGGCTGGCCGGGACGTTCACCGCGATCATGCTCGGGGTGAGCTTCCTGGCCGGGACGCTGGTTCTCGGCGACACCCTGCGCAACAGCTTCGACACGCTCTTCGCCGACGCCAACCGGGGCACCGACGCGGTGGTGCGCAGCGCCGACGTCATGGACACCGAGAACACCCCGGGCGGCGTCCGGGCCCCGGTGGACCTCGCGCTCGCCGACCGGCTGCGGTCGGTGCCCGGCGTCGCGGCGGCCGAGCCGGCCGTCCAGGGCTTCGGTCAGCTGATCGGCAGCAACGGCAAGGCGGTGGGCGGCCAGGGGCCGCCCACCCTGGCCGGCTACTGGCAGGCGGACAGCGGGCTGAACCCGTACCGGCTGGCCGAGGGCCGGGCGCCGGAGCAGCCGGGGGAGGCGGTGATCAACCGGGGCGCGGCCAAGGCAGGCGGTCTGGCAGTGGGCGATTCCACGCTGCTGCGCACCCCCGACCCGGTGACGGTGAGGATCGTCGGGATCGCGACCTTCGGCCCCGAGGCCGACGGCATGGGCCAGAACACCTACACCGGGCTGACGCTGGCGGACGCCGAGCGGTACCTGACGCCGAAGGGGCAGGGCCAGGCCAGCTCGATCCAGTTCCGGGCGGCGGGCGGTGTCTCCCAGCAGGAGCTGGTGACGGCGCTGTCCGCGAACCTGCCGTCCGGTCTGGAGGCGGTGACCGGGGCCAAGGTCACCCAGGAGGCCACCGACCAGGTGTCCAGCCGGTTCCTGACCATGTTCACCACGCTGCTGCTGGTGTTCGCGGGTATCGCGCTGCTGGTGGCGACCTTCACCATCTACAACACGTTCGCCATCGTGGTGGCGCAGCGGACGCGGGAGAACGCGCTGCTGCGGGCCCTGGGTGCGGCGCGCGGCCAGGTGCTGGCGGCGACCCTGGCGGAGGCGGTCGCGGTGGGCCTGGCGGCCTCGGTGGCCGGTCTGCTCGGCGGGATCGGTGTGGCGGCGGGGTTGAAGTCGCTGTTCAAGGTGATCGGGTTCAACCTGCCCACCGGCGGGCTGGTGATCAGCGCGGTCTCGGTGGTGCTGCCGCTGCTGGTGGGGACGGTGACGGCGGTCGGTTCGGCGGTGCTGCCGGCGGTCCGGGCCGGCCGGACGGCTCCGCTGGCCGCGATGCGCGCGGTGGCCGTGGACACCGCGGCGGCCGGCCGGGCCGGCCGGATCCGCTGGGCGGTCGGCTCGCTGCTGGTGGCGGCGGGTGTGGTCGGCACGGTGGTCGGTGCGACGAACGGGCCGTCGGTGGCGCTGACGGCGGGCGGTGCGCTGGGCACGCTGCTCGGTGTGGTGGTGCTGGGTCCGGTGTCCGCGACCTTCGTGGTGCGGGTGCTGGGTGCCCCGCTGCCGAGGCTGCGCGGGATGCCCGGCGTGCTGGCGGAGCGGAACGCGGCCCGCAACCCGAAGCGGACGGCGGCGACGGCCAGCGCGCTGATGGTCGGGGTCACGGTGGTGTCGCTGTTCACGGTCTTCGGTGCCTCGATCAAGGCCACGATGGACGACACGGTGAAGAAGACCTTCGCCGGGGACCTCGCGGTCTCGACCGGCGGGTTCCGCGGCGGCGGGCTGAGCCCGAAGCTGGCGGAGGCGATCGGCGGGCTGCCGGAGGTGCAGCAGAGCGTGGGGCTCGGCCGGGGCGTGGCCCGGGTGGACGGCCACGGCCGGACCCTGGACGTCACCGACCCGACGAAGCTGTCCGGCATCGTCGACCTCGGCCGGGTGGACGGTTCGCTCCAGCTGGGGACGGACGGCCTGGCGGTCTCCCGGACGGAGGCCGAGAAGCACGGCTGGCAGGTGGGTACGCAGGTCCCGGTGCGGTTCAGCGACGGCGCCGAGGCCCCGTTCACGGTGAAGGCGCTCTACCGGGGCGGCGAGCTGACCGGGGACTACCTGATCACCCGGGAGGCCTGGGCGCCGCACAAGGGCCAGGACGCGGACTCGCTGGTGGCGGTGGCGCTGCGTGACGGCGTCTCGCTCGCGGCGGGCAAGGCGGCGGTGACGAAGGCGGCGGAGCCGTTCGGCAACCCGTCGGTGCAGACCAGGTCCGAGTACGCGAAGAGTGCCGCCTCGGTGGTCGACATCATGCTCTCGGTGGTCTACGCGCTGCTGGCGCTGGCGGTGCTGATCGCGCTGCTGGGGATCGCCAACACGCTGACCCTGGCGGTGCACGAGCGGACCAGGGAACTGGGGCTGCTGCGCGCGGTCGGGCAGACCAGGAGCCAGCTGCGGGCGATGGTCCGCTGGGAGTCGGTGCTGGTGGCGCTGTTCGGCACGATCGGCGGGCTGGGCCTGGGGGCGTTCCTCGGCTGGGCGCTGGTGCGGGCGGCCGACACGGAGGGGACGGGCAGCTTCGCGGTGCCGCCGTTGCAGCTGTCGGTGGTGCTGGTCGCCGGGCTGGTGGCGGGCGCGGTGGCCGGGTTGCGGCCGGCCCGCCGGGCGGCCCGGCTGGACATCCTGCGGGCGATCGCGGCCGGCTGAGCGCGGGGGCGGACGCGCCGGAGCCCGGGCCCCCCGACCAACGGGGCCCGGGCTCCGGCGCGTGCGCGGAGGCGGTCGGCTCAGGCCGCGGCCGGCAGCTCGTCCAGGCCCTCCTGGACGAGCCGGGCCAGGCGGTCCAGGGCCTCGTCGGCGCCCTCGGCGTCGGAGGCCAGGACGACCTCCTCGCCGCCCTCGGCGCCAAGGCCGAGCAGGCCGAGCATGGAGGCGGCGTTGACCGGCTTGCCGCCGGGCTTGGCGATGGTGATCGGCACGCCGGTGGCGGTCACGGCCTTGACGAAGACGGAGGCGGGACGGGCGTGCAGGCCCTCGGCCCAACCGATGGTGACGCGGCGCTCAGCCATGAGACGTGCCTTTCCGGTAAAGCTGGTCATGGCCGTGATGGGGGAATCGACCATGTTGTCTAGACCAGTGTTGCATGCAGCCGACCCCTGCGAGGAGCTGCGTTCGGGACTTGTGATTGTTTCTTTCGGGGGCATAACCGGCGCATAACCCCCGGCCAACGGCCGTGTCCACCCTGCCTCGTGCGCACGCCCGGCGCCATTCGGCTCGCCGCCGGATAACCTGACGAATGTGGACGACTCCGCGGCACCGCCCCCCCAGCAGGACCAGCAGGACCAGCAGGACCGGCCGGGCGAGAAGGACCGGCAGCACGGCCGGCCCGCCGAGCCGGACTACCCCCAGCACTGGGAGGCGGACATCCTGCTGCGCGACGGCGGCACGGCCCGGATCCGGCCGATCGGCACCGCCGACGCCGGCCGCCTGGTCGAGTTCTACGAACAGGTCTCCGACCAGTCCAAGTACTTCCGCTTCTTCGCGCCCTACCCCCGGCTCTCCGACAAGGACGTCCGCCGCTTCACCCACCACGACTTCGTCAACCGGGTCGGCCTCGCCGTCGTCGTCCGCGACCGCTTCATCGCCACCGTCCGGTACGACCGGATCGACGCCGACGGCCGCCCCTCCGAGACCGGCACCGACGCCGAGGTGGCCTTCCTGGTCCAGGACGCCCACCAGGGCCGCGGCGTCGCCTCCGCCCTGCTGGAACACATCGCCGCGGTCGCCCAGGAGCGCGGCATCCGCCGCTTCCAGGCCGAGGTGCTGCCCGAGAACCGCAAGATGGTGAAGGTCTTCACCGACGCCGGTTACACCCAGCACCGCAGCTTCGCCGACGGCGTCGTCCACCTGGAGTTCGACCTCGAACCGACCGCTGCCTCGCTCGCCGTCATGCGGGCCCGCGAGCACCGCGCCGAGGCCCGGTCCGTCCAACGGCTGCTCACCCCGCGCTCGGTCGCGGTGATCGGCGCCTCCCGTAACCCGCAGACCGTCGGCCGGGCCCTGCTCCGCGACCTGCTGGCCGGTTCCGCCGACGAGGACCGGCCCGTCTACGCGGTCAACCGCAACGCCCCGCCCGGCACCGAGCTGGACGGCGTCCCGGTGCACCGCTCGATCCTGGACATCCCCGGGCCGGTCGACCTCGCGGTGATCGCCGTCCCCGTCTCCGCCGTCCCCGCGGCCGTCGCCGAGTGCGGCGCGCACGGCGTGCAGGGCCTGGTGGTGGTCACCGCCGGTTACGCCGAGACCGGCCCCGAGGGCCGCGACCGCCAGCGCGCCCTGGTCCGCCAGGCCCGCGCGGCCGGCATGCGGGTGATCGGCCCGAACGCCTTCGGCCTGATCTCCACCGACCCCGACCGCCCGCTGAACGCCTCGCTCGCCCCCGTCCTGCCCGGCCGGGGCGGCTTCGGCGTCTTCTGCCAGTCCGGCGCGATCGGCGTCGCCCTCCTGGAGTCCGCCCACCGGCGCGGCCTCGGCATCTCCTCCTTCGCCTCGGTCGGCAACCGCGCCGACGTCTCCGGCAACGACTTCCTCCAGTACTGGGCCGAGGACCCGTCCACCGACGTCGTCCTGCTCTACCTGGAGTCCTTCGGCAACCCTCGCAAGTTCACCCGGATCGCCCGCCGGCTCGCCCAGGCCAAGCCGGTGGTCGTGGTCAAGGGAGCCCGCCACACCGGCAGCCTCCCGCCCGGTCACGCCGTCCCGCCCACCGCCACCGGCCTGCGCGACGCCACCGTCGACGCGCTCTTCCAGCAGGCCGGCGTCACCCGGGTGGAGACCATCACCGAGCTGTACGACACCGGCGAACTGCTCGCCCTCCAGCCGCTGCCGCCCGGTGACCGGGTCGCCGTCGTCGGCAACTCCGACTCGCTCGGCCTGCTCACCCACGACGCCTGCCTCTCCGCGGGCCTGCGCCCGCGCACCCCCGTCGACCTCACCACCGCCGCCACCGGCGAGAACTTCCGGATCGCCCTGGACACCGCGTTGGACGACCCGGCGGTGGACGCGGTGATCGCCGTCGCCATCCCGCCGATCGGGACCTCCGCGCACGCGTTCATGGGCGGCCGGCTCACCGGCCCGGACGACCCCGAGGTCGGCTCCGACGACCCCGAGATCGCCGCCGCCCTGCTGGAGGCCGGTACCCGCGCCCGGGCCCTGGGCAAGCCGCTGCTCCTCGCCCACCTGGCGCTCACCGACCTGCCGTCCCGGCTGCGCCCCGGCGGCATCCCGGCCTACCCCGCACCGGAACGGGCCGTGCACGCGCTGGCCCACGCCGTCCACTACGCCGACTGGCGCCGCCGGATGGCCGAGGCCGAGGAGACCGCCCGGGTCCCCGAGCTCGACCGGATCGACGAGGCCGGCGCCCGCGGCCTGGTCGAGGCCGCGCTCTCCACCCGCGCCGCGATCGCCGCCCGCACCCAGCCCGGCGGAGCCCGGATCACCCTGCCCGACGCCGACACCGTCGCGCTGCTCGCCCGCTACGGCATCGACGTCTCGCCGACGCTGCCCGCCCCCGACGAGGAGACCGCCGTGCGGGCCGCCGCTACCCTCGGCTACCCCGTCGCCCTCAAGGCCACCGCGCCGCACCTGCGCCACCGCCCCGACCTCGGCAGCGTCCGGCTGGACCTGACCGGCGAAGCCGGGCTGCGCCGTGCGCACCGGGAGCTGGACGCCCTGCTCGGCGGCGCCGCCGAGGCCGCGCTGGTGGTGCAGCGGCTCGCCCCGCGCGGGGTGGACACCGTGATCGGGGCCACCGTCGACTCGGCGGTCGGCGCGATCCTCTCCTTCGGCCTGGCCGGTGCCCCCGCCGAACTCCTGGGCGACGTCGCCCACAGGCTGGTTCCGGCCACCGACCAGGACGTCGCCGGGCTGGTCCGCGAGGTCCGCGCGGCCCCGCTGCTGTTCGGCTGGCGCGGCGCCGAGGCGGTCGACACCGGCGCTCTGGAGGAGCTGCTGCTGCGGGTGTCCCGGCTGGTCGACGACCTGCCGGAGGTCGCCTCGGTGGATCTCGAACCGGTGGTCGTCGCCCCGCACGGGCTGGCGATCCTGGGGGCGCGCGTGCGGATCGCGCCCCTGCCGGTCCGCAGTGATCTGGGTCCGCGCGCGATGAGCACGCTGTAACCTTCCTTGGTTGCGTCCGGACCGCGGGCGCCGTTGTCCGAAGCTCGGCGCCGTGCCGCCCGCTTCGTCGGCGGACCATGCCAGGATGGAGTTATGGCGAAGACCGGTACCACCACCACGCAGGACCTGCGCTCGGCGATCGAACGCAGCGGCTACTACCCGGCCCTGGTGTCCGAGGCGGTGGAGTCCGCGGTGGGCCCCGAGCCGATCAGCTCCTACCTGGTGCACCAGGAGACCACGTTCGACGCCAACGAGGTCCGCCGGCACGTCACGGTGCTGGTCCTCACCTCGACGCGGTTCGTGGTGAGCCACACCGACGAGCAGTCCGGTGACGCGACCACCCCCGCCGTCCCGTACGCGACGACCTCCACCGAGAGCGTCCGGCTGGACCGGATCAACTCCGTCGTGGTGAGCCGGATGGTCGCCAACCCGGAGACCTACACCCCGGGCACCCTCCCGCGCGAGGTCGTGCTCACCATCGGCTGGGGCGCCGTCCAGCGCCTCGACCTCGAACCGGCCGGCTGTTCCGACCCCAACTGCGAGGCGGACCACGGCTACACCGGTTCGGCCACGGCCGACGACCTGTCCCTGCGGGTCAGCGAGGCCGGCGACGGCCCGGAGACGGTCGCCCAGGCGCTGGTCTTCGCCCGCGCGCTCTCCGAGGCGACGACCGGCGGCGGCCCCCGGGTCTGAACCCGGTTCCCGCCCGACCCCCGCCCGCCCGACCCGAAGGACCGATCGCCACCGGACCGACCCGTACACCGGACCGATCCCCGCCTGACCGACCCGTACCGACGCACGCCCGGACGCGGCCCCGCCACCGCGCCCGTGACGCACCGGCCAGCCAGGAAGCCACCCCCGCCACATGCCCTTCGCCCCCGACGACTACGACGCCTTCGAGCTCCTCGACCCGGCCGCCGCCCCCGCGCCCCCCTACGGCAGCGGCTCGCTCTGCGACCTGCTGCCCTCGGTGGCGGCCGGCCTCGGCGTCCCGGGCTTCACCGCGACGCTGCCGATCGCGCCCGCCGACCGCGTGGTGGTCTTCCTGGTCGACGGCCTCGGCTGGGAGCTGCTGCTGCGCCACCCCGAGTACGCGCCGTTCCTCTCCTCGCTGACCTCCGGCTCGCTCGGCGGCACCGGTCGCCCGCTGACCGCCGGCTTCCCCTCCACCACCGCCACCTCGCTGGCCTCGGTGGGCACCGGCACCCCGCCCGGTCTGCACGGCCTGGTCGGCTACACGGTGGCCGTCCCCGGCGCCGGGCACCTGATGAACCAGCTCCGCTGGCAGCCGCCGACCGACCCGGCGGCCTGGCAGCCGTACCCGACCGTCTTCCAGCAGACCCACGCCGCCGGGGTGGCCACCGCCCAGGTGTCGTCCCCGCTGTTCGCCCAGACGCCGCTGACCAGGGTGGCGCTCTCCGGCGGCACCTTCCACGGCCGTACCACCGGCGAGGAGCGGATGGACCTGGCCGCCGCCTGGCTGGCCGAGCACGACCGCGCGCTGGTCTACACCTACGTCAGCGAACTGGACGGCGCGGGGCACCGCTTCGGCGTGGACTCCGACGAGTGGCGGATGACCCTGGACGCGGTCGACCGGCTCGCCCGGCGGCTCGCCGAACAGCTGCCGCCGCGCTCGGCGATGTACGTCACGGCCGACCACGGCATGATCGACATCGCCCCCGAGGACCGCATCGACTTCGACGAGGACTGGGAGCTCGGCGCCGGGGTCGCCCTGCTCGGCGGCGAGGGGCGGGCCCGGCACGTCTACGCGGTCCCCGGCGCGGCCGCGGACGTCCACACGGTCTGGAGCGAGGTGCTCGGCGACCGGATGTGGGTGGCCACCCGCGACCAGGCGATCGCCGCCGGCTGGTTCGGCCCCGCGGTGGACGACCGGGTCTACCACCGGATCGGCGACGTGGTCGCCGCCGCCCGGGACGACATCGCGATCACCGCCTCCCGCAACGAGCCCGGCGAGTCCGCGATGATCGGCCTGCACGGCTCGATGACCCCGGTCGAGCAGTTCGTGCCGCTGCTCGAAGTCCGCAGCTGAACTCCCCCGATCCGAAAGGCCTCTGCACCACCCATGGCTGAACTGGTGTTCTTCTCGGGCACGATGGACTGCGGCAAGTCGACGCTCGCGCTCCAGATGGACCACAACCACGCCGCCCGCGGTCGGCAGGGGATCATCCTCACCCGTAACGACCGGGCCGGAAAGGCCACCATCTCCAGCCGCCTCGGCCTGCGCGCCGACGCGGTCGAGGTGGCCGACGGCTTCGACTTCCACGCGCACGTCGTGCAGCGGCTCTCGGCCGGCGGTCGGGTCGACTACCTGATCTGTGACGAGGCCCAGTTCTTCGCCGCCGAGCAGGTCGACCAGCTCGCCCGGGTGGTCGACGAACTCGACATCGACGTCTACACGTTCGGCATCACCACCGACTTCCGCACCCGGCTCTTCCCCGGGTCGCAGCGGCTGATCGAGCTGGCCGACCGGGTCGAGGTGCTCCAGGTCGAGGCGCTCTGCTGGTGCGGTGCCCGCGCCACCCACAACGCCCGGACCGTCGGCGGCGTGATGGTGGTCGAGGGCGCCCAGGTCGTGATCGGCGACATCTCGGTCCGCGACGACGAGGTCGGCTACGAGGTACTCTGCCGCCGCCACCACCGCCGCCGGCTCACCGCCGCCACCGCCCGGGCCTCCGTCCTCTCCCCGGACGTCCTCCCCTTCGAGGAGCAGCAGCCCACGCTCTGAGGCACACGGACCGACAGGTCCGCGGTCAGGTCACGTCAGGCCCCGGGTCGGGTCAGGTCAGGCCCCGGGCTTCGAGCACCGAGAAGTGCCCGCCGCGCGGGTCGGCCAGCCGGGCCGCCCGGCCGCGCACCGTCTCCTGCGGCGGGACCAGCACCCGGCCGCCCAGCTCCGCCGCCCGGCGGGCCGTCAAGTCGACGTCCTGCACGGCGAAATGGGACCGCCAGCGCGGCGGGTGGCCGCGCAGCTCGTCGCCGCGGCGGATCCCGGCCACCGGCCGGCCGCCCACCAGCAGCGCCGACCCGCCCTCGGCCGCCGCCGCCGACACCCCGAGCACCGCACGGTAGAAGGCCGCCGCCCCGTCCGCGTCCGGGGTGAGCAGTTCCGCCCAGGCCGGGCCGCCCGGCTCGGGCCCGGTCTCCCGGCCCGGGTGCTCCTCGCCCTGCCAGAGCCCGAAGACCGCGCCGGAGACGTCGGAGGCGATCGCCAGCCGCCCGGCCCGCTCGGCCTGCAGCGGTCCGACCGCGACCGTCCCGCCGCACTCCCGCACCGACTGGGTCGCCCGGTCGGCGTCGTCCACCGCGAAGTACGTGGTCCACTGCACGGGGAAGCCCGTCACCGAGGACTCCCCGAGGCCGGCCACCGACTCCCCGCCGAGCCGGGCCCGGACGTACTCGCCGAGCGGGCCGGGGCCCGGCGCGAAGTCCCAGCCGAGCAGTTCGCCGTAGAACGCCCGGGAGCCGGGTAGGTCGTCGGTCATCAGGCTGACCCAGCACGGGGTGCCCTGGGCCAGCCGGAGTGTCACCGCGGGCATGACAGTCTCCTCACGGGCGGTAGGCGCACGAAACGGCGCAGTGAGGGTGATGCTTCCACCGTGGCGTGCATCGAACCCTCGGGCCGCGCGGAAAGTCCGGCAAAGACCGGACAAAGAGCACCGGCCAGGTCGCGCTGCGCCAGAATGGCCGCCATGACGACCCATCACGATGATTCCCCGCTGGTCTCGGTGACCGACCTGCGGGCGGCGCTCGACTCCGCGCACCCGCCGGTTCTGCTCGACGTGCGCTGGCAGCTCGGCGGCCCGCCCGGCATCGACGACTACTCGGCGGGCCACCTGCCCGGCGCCCACTTCGTGTCCCTGGACACGGATCTCGCCGCCCCGGCCGGCCCGCCCGGTCGCGGTGGCCGTCACCCGTTGCCCGACCCGGAGGCGTTCGGCGCCGCCCTGCGGGGCTTCGGCGTCAGCGCCGACCGCCCGGTGGTGCTGTACGACGGTGCGACCTCGCTGGCCGCGGCCCGCGCCTGGTGGCTGCTGCGCTGGGCCGGCCACCCGGACGTCCGCGTCCTGGACGGCGGTTTCGCGGCCTGGCAGGAGGCCGGCCTGCCGGTGACCACCGAGGTGCCGCCCGCCGGGGAGGGCGACTTCAAGGCGGTCCCGGGGCAGTTGCCGACGGTCGACGCGGACGGCGCCGCCGTCTGGGCCCGTGAGGGTCTGCTGCTGGACGCCCGGGCGGGGGAGCGCTACCGCGGCGAGACCGAGCCGATCGACCCGCGTGCCGGGCACATCCCGGGTGCGGTCTCGGCGCCGACCACCGAGAACGTCGGGTCGGACGGCCGCTTCCTGGCGCCCGCCGAACTCGCCGCCCGGTTCCGGGCGCTGGGAGCGGGGGAGCGGGGGACGGCCGTCTACTGCGGCTCCGGGGTGACCGCCGCGCACCAGATCCTGGCGCTGGCGGTGGCCGGCCTGCCGGCCGCCCTCTACCCGGGCTCCTGGAGCGAGTGGTCCGGTGACGAGACCCGGCCGGTCGCGGTCACCGACCAGCCGGGCTGATCCCGGGCCCGGCCGACGCCACCCCGTGACAGGTGACGGGTGACGGGTGACGGGTGACGGGTGACGGGTGACGAAGGGGCGGGAGGCCACGGCCTCCCGCCCCTTCGTCACACCGTCGTGCCCGGTGTCACTCCTGCTTCTTGCGCCGGCTGCCGAAGACGATCTCGTCCCAGCTCGGCACGGTGGCCCGGCGCCCGGGCCGGACGCCGTCCGCCTCGGCCTGCCGGTCGGTGGTGCCGACCAGTCGCTCCCGGTGCGGCGCGACCGCGCGCGGCATCAGGATGTCCGCGTACGCGGAGCCCGCGCCGACCGCCGGAGCGGCGGCCGCCGGTTCCTCGGCCTCCTCGGCGACCTCGGCGGGCATCGGCTCGACCGGCGGCGGGGCGCCCACGGCGAGGTCGCCCCGGAACGCCGGGACGACGTCCAGCAGGCTGGTCAGCGAGTCCCTGGCCTCGGCCGTCGCCTCGCGGGACTCGCGCACCTCGCGGGACGACATGATCCGGTCCGCGGAGGGACGGTCGATCATCGGCCGCAGCGGCCGGTCGTGGGGGAGCCGGGCGATCCGCGGGATGAACGGGAAGACCGACTCCTCCTCGCGCTCGACGTTCTCGCCGATCAGCGCGCGGGCCTCGTCGTCGTTGGGCTGCACCAGGCGCCGGGGCGGGTCGTACGTCCAGGCCGCGCTGCGGCCCTCGCCGTCGGCCCGGTAGGAGAGGATGACCTCCCACGTACCGTCGTCGCGGCGCCAGGAGTCCCAGCGCTCGGTGTCCTTCTCCGCGCCGCGCAGCGCCAGCCGCTCGGCCACCGCCTCGCCCAGCTGGGGGCCGGAGGACTCGCCGTGCCGGCGGATCGCGGTCTTCCGGGCCCGCTCGGCCATGAAGGCGCGCTCGGCCAGGACGGGACCCTCGAAGCGTCGGACGCGGTCGACGGAGATGCCGGCCGCCTGCGCGACCTCCTCGGCGGAGGCACCGGCTCGTATCCGGGCCTGGATGTCCCGAGGACGGAGGTGGCTCTCCACCTCGATCTCGATCTGGCCGAGACGCGGACGGTCACCACGGATGGCGGCACGAAGCCGCTCGTCGATGGGAAGGGTGTACTCCGTGCTGTCGGCGGCCTTGAGCACCAGCCGTGTGCCGTCGTTGCTGACGGCCACAACCCGCAGTTCGGGCACGGTTACCTCCCGGGTGGTGCCTGCCGACGTCACCTGCGTCGCTGCTCCCGTACTGAGTGTGGCCTGCCCGCTCGCGACTGGCCACAACCTTGCTGAGTTCCCCGGCGTGTCGGGCTTACGCCCGGTCACGCCGCTGTGGCACGGTTGCCTTTTTGCCACGCCATCCGTCGACGTCGCGCCTGGGTGTCCCGGCCGTTCTCGCACGCGCAGTGAACGCGACGATCCGGGACGGGCGTCGCCGTGCGTGTCTGCACCGTGGCTCCTTGTCGGCTTCCCTGTTGATGGGTAGTCGACAAGTCGACCCAAGGCTCAGGCTTTACGAACAGTACTCCATTCGTGGCAACCAGAGGGGCGGCTCGCCGCTCAAGTCTCCCGCGATTCACGGGAATCTCAAGAGCGCACGACCTCAATGGCCGAGGATCACCCGGTGAACGGTGATCATCTTCACATATATCTCCCGCACAGAACCGCATTTTCGACCCTTGTGTCCTTCTTTGGGCAAGATGGAGTGACTTGTTCGAAAGACAGTCGTACTGACTTGAGGGATGTCGATGCCGCAGGAGAAGCCCGCCGGGGAGGACGGCAAGGAAGGTCGCAGGCGAATTGATCTGAGTGTGGCTCAGGTCGTGGCGAGTGCGCTGGCCACGGTGGTGGGGGCGCTGCTCGCGTCCGAACTCGGGGTCTACGGAACCATTCTGGGCGCGGCCGTGGTGAGTGTCGGCGCGACCACCGGCGGTGCGGTGTTCCAGCACGTTTTCAAAAGGACCGGCGAACAGCTGCGGGAGGCGGTGGACCGCACCGCCGCGCCGGGCCAGTTGGCGAACGGGCTGCGGCAGGCGACCGGACCGCAACCGGTGCCGGGGGTCTCCACCACCCCGTCCTCGACCCGGTCTTCCGAGCCGCCCTCCGCGGAGTGGAACGCCCCGCGCGTGGTCCGGGCGCGTCGGCGCTGGACGTGGAAGTCGTACGCGACGGTCTCCGCGCTGGTCTTCACGCTCGCGATGGTGCCGATACTCGCGTTCGAGCTCGCCACCGGGCAGCCGGTGTCCGCGACGGTGAAGGGCGGGTCGGGTACCGGCACCTCGCTGGGCGGCACGGTCGAGCGGAAGCCACCGGCCCCGTCGGACGGCGGGCCGTCGGGTGGCGGACCCTCCTCCGTCCCCTCGCCCGTGCCGTCTCCCGGTGCGACCGGCGGGCCGGGGGCCTCGCCCTCGGCGGGCAAGGGCGGCGGCACCTCGGAACGCCCGAGCCCGGGAACGAGTCCGAGCGCGGGCACCGGGACGTCCGGCGCCGCCGCGTCCCCCTCGGCCGGCTCCACGCCGGACCCGGGCGGGAGTCCGGGCGCGACGCCCTCCGCCCGCCCCTCCGGCGAGTCGTCCGCGCCGTCCGGGGGCGGGGCCTCCGCCGGTCCGTCCGGCGGTGCGACGCCGAAGCCCCCGGCCCCGGGTACCGCGGTCGTCCCGCCGGCGGCCACCGCCCCGGCGGCTCCGGATCCGCAGCAGCAGCCGGGCGGGTCGGGTCAGTAGGGCCGGCCGAGACGGCCGAGGCAGGCGGGTCGGGCGGGGAAGCGGCTAGGCCCCCAGCACCCGGCGGAGGTGGTCGTTGCCGAACCGGCGGTCCGGGTCGACCTCGTCCCGCAGCGCGGTGAAGTCCGCGAACCGGGGGTAGGCCCCGGCGAGGTACTCGGCGTCCCGGGTGTGCAGCTTGCCCCAGTGCGGCCGCCCCCGGTGGGCGGTCATGAGCTGCTCGACGGCCGTGAAGTAGCCCTGTTCGGCGGTGCCCCGGTAGAGGTGGACGGCGATGTAGGCGGTGTCCCGGCCGTGGGCGGTGGAGAGCCAGAGGTCGTCGGCGGGCGCGAACCGCACCTCGACCGGGAAGCTGATCCGCCAGTCCGACCGTTCGACCATCGCCCTCAGCTCGCGCAGGACGTCGCCGACCGCCTCACGCGGCACCGCGTACTCCATCTCGGTGAACCGGACCGTGCGGGGGCTGGTGAACACCCGGTACGCGGTGTCGGTGTAGCTCCGGTCCGACCAGGCACGGCTGGCCACCGCGGCGATGGCGGGCACCGCGGCGGGGAACCGGCGGCCGACCCGGCAGGCCCCCTCCCAGACGGTGTTGGAGAGGAAGTCGTCCTCCAGCCACTCCTTGAACCGGGGCAGCGGTGCGGCCGGCCCCTGGCTGCGGTTGTTCCGCTTGGTCGAGCAGCGGGACGTGTGCGGGAACCAGTAGAACTCGAAGTGCTCGTTGACGGCGGTCAGGTCGTCCAGCCGCTCCAGTACCTCGTCGAAGCCCATCGGCTGCTCGTGGGCGGTGAGGAGGAAGGCCGGTTCCACCGCGAAGGTGAGCGCGGTGATCACACCGAGCGCGCCGAGGCCGAGCCGGGCACCCTCGAAGAGCCGCGCGTTCTCGGTGGGGGAGCACCGCCGGATGCTGCCGTCGGCGAGCACGATCTCCAGCCCGCGGAGCTGGGCGGCGAGCGAGGCGGAGTCCCGGCCGGTGCCGTGGGTGCCGGTACTGGTGGCGCCGGCCGCGGTCTGCACCTCGATGTCGCCCATGTTGGTGAGCGAGAGGCCGGCGGCGGCGAGCACCCGGTTGAGCCGGTGCAGCGGGAGCCCGGCCTCGACGGTGACCGTGCCGTTCTCCCGGTCGACGCCCCGGACGGCGGTCATCGCGTGCGGGCGGACCAGGACGCCGTCCCCGGCGGAGGCGATCGAGGTGAAGGAGTGGCCGGAGCCGACCGCCTTGACCGTCCGGCCCCCGTCGGCGGCGCGCAGGATCTCCTTGGCCAGTTCCTCCGCCGTCCCGGGGGTGACCGCCCGGGCCGGGTGGGCGCTCTGGTTGCCCGCCCAGTTGGTCCAGCGGGTACGGGTTGCGGTCCTGGCCTGGGGCATTGCGGCGCCTCCTGCTCCGTGGCCGAGCGGCGTCGGCGCACCTGGGTCCCTACCCGCGGGTAGCCCACGGGTAGGGAGGAGGGTAAGTCAGCTCACCGTTCGAGGTCTACGGTCTTGGCGGCGGGCTGCGCGGCCTCCAGTGCGGCCAGGCCGGTCCGCAGCCGTCCCGTCCCGATCAGCGCGGCGACCACGCCGAACGCCCCGGCGGTCAACGGCACCCAGTATCCGGCGGCCGCCCCGGCCGCGTCGACCACCCAGCCGCCGGCCGAGGAACCGGTCGCGACACCGAGGGCGAGCCCCGTGGTCGTCCAGGTCATGCCCTCGGTCAGCTGGGCCGGCGGGACCAGGCGCTCGACCAGTGCCATCGCGGTGATCAGGGTGGGGGAGATGGCGATGCCCGCGATCAGCAGCGCGCCGCCGACCGCCACCAGTCCACCGACCCCGCTCACCGACTCGGCGATCAGCAGCAGCGGCACCATGCTGACCGCCATGAACACCACCCCGCCGAGGAAGCGGCCGGCCATGGAGCCGGTCAGCTTCAGCGTCCCGAACACCACCCCGGCCAGGCAGGAGCCGAAGGCCCACAGCGCCAGGATCACGCTGGAGATCGCCGTGTGCCCCTGCGCCTTCGCGTAGGCGACGGTGACCACCTCGACCGAGCCGAAGATCGCGCCGGTCGCCACGAAGGTCAGGATCAGCACCTGGAGGCCGCGGTTGCGGATCACCGGTGTGCCGGTGTGCCGGGCGGAGGGGTGGACGGGCGGCTCGGTGCTCCGCTGGGCGGCGAACAGCACCACGCCCACCGCGAGGAAGACCCCGGCGAGCAGCACGCCCGCCTCCGGGAACACAGAGGTGGCCAGGGTCACGGCGAGGATCGGGCCCACGATGAAGCAGACCTCGTCGACCACCGCCTCGAACGAGTACGCGGTGTGCAGCCTCGGCGCCTGGTCCCGGTACAGGTGCGCCCAGCGGGCCCGGACCATCGCCCCGGCGCTCGGCATCACGCCCATCCCGGCCGCGAACACGAAGAGCGTCCAGGCCGGAGCCCCCAGCCGCGCGCAGATCAGCAGCCCGACGGCGGCGGCGACGGTGATCGCGGTGGCGGGCATCAGGATCCGGCGCTGTCCGTGCCGGTCCACCAGCCGGGAGACCTGAGGCCCCAGGACCGCCGCGGACACCGCCATCGTGGCCGACACGAGGCCGGCCACACCGAAGGAGCCTCTGAGCTCGGAGAGCATCGTGACGATGCCGATCCCCGTCATGGAGATCGGCAGCCGGGCTATGAATCCGGTGGACGAGAAGGCCAGACTGCCGGGTGCGGCGAAGATCTGGCGGTAGCTGGACAGCACGGGAGCTCCGCAGGGGGTAAGGAACGAGACCGGTAAGGACAGCCTACGAACCTTGGCAAACTGGATTTTTCCGGGCACAGGGGCGGTCCCGACCCAGGCGGTCCGTCCCGCAGTGGCAGGATCGGTGCCATGTCCGACGCGCGCAACACCTCCCTCACCGGCGCCGCCCCGTACGACGCGCTGCTGCTGCTCTCCTTCGGCGGGCCCGAGGCCCCCGAGGACGTCGTCCCGTTCCTGGAGAACGTCACCCGGGGCCGCGGCATCCCGAAGGAACGCCTGCGGGAGGTGGGCAAGCACTACTTCCTGTTCGGCGGCGTGAGTCCGATCAACGAGCAGAACCGCGAGCTGCTGGCCGCGCTGCGCAAGGACTTCGCCGAGCACGGCCTCGACCTGCCGGTCTACTGGGGCAACCGGAACTGGGCGCCCTACCTGGTCGACACCCTGCGCGAGGCGGTCGCCGACGGGCACCGCCGGATCGCCGTCCTCGCCACCAGCGCCTACGCCGGGTACTCCGGCTGCCGCCAGTACCGGGAGAACCTCGCCGACGCGCTGGCCGCGCTCGCTGCCGAGGGCCTGCCCGTGCCGGCCGTCGACATGCTGCGCCACTTCTACAACCACCCCGGCTTCGTCGAGCCGATGATCGACGCCACCCTGGACGCCCTGACCCGGCTCCCCGAGGACGTCCGGGACGGCGCCCGGCTGGCGTTCACCACCCACTCGATCCCGGACACCATGGCCGGGAGCTCCGGCGCCCCGGACGACCCGGCCCGCGGTCGCCCCGGCGGCGCGTACGTCGCCCAGCACCTGGACGTGGCCCGGCTGGTCGCCACCGCCGTCGCCGAGCGGACCGGCGTCCGGGACCGGCCCTGGGACCTGGTCTTCCAGAGCCGCAGCGGCGCCCCGCACACCCCGTGGCTGGAACCGGACATCTGCGACCACCTGGAGGCCCGGCACGCCGAGGGCGACCCGGCCGTGGTGATGGTCCCGATCGGCTTCGTCTCCGACCACATGGAGGTCAAGTACGACCTCGACACCGAGGCGGCGGCCAAGGCCGCCGAACTCGGCCTGCCGGTCGCCCGGGCCGCCACCGTCGGCGCCGACCCCCGGTTCACCGCGGCCGTCCGCGAACTCGTCCTGGAGCGGGCCGCCGCCGAGCGCGGCGAGCCGGTGACCCGCCGCGCCCTCGGCACGCTCGGCCCCGGCCACGACGTCTGCGCGGTCGCCTGCTGCCCCAACCCGCGCGCCCCCCGCCCGGCCGCCGCCGAGCGCTGACCCCTCCGAGGAGACCTTCGTGACCAGCCCCGCCGTTCCCGGAACCGCCGCGTCCGACCCGGCCCTGCTCGACGAGCTGCTCGACGTCGCCCTGGACGCCGCCCGGCGGGCGGGCGCCCTGCTGCTCGACGGCCGGCCCGCCGACCTGGGCGTGGCCGGGACCAAGAGCAGCCCGGTCGACGTGGTCACCGAGATGGACCTGGCCTCCGAGAAGCTCGTCCTGGAACTGATCGCCGAACGCCGCCCCAGGGACGGCTACCTGGGCGAGGAGGGCGCCGAGCGGGCCGGCACCAGCGGCGTGCGCTGGGTCGTCGACCCGCTCGACGGCACCGTGAACTACCTCTACGGACTGCCGTCCTGGGCGGTCAGCGTGGCCGCCGAGCTGGACGGGCGGGCGGTGGTCGGCGTGGTCCTCGCACCGGCCCGGGGCGAGCTGTTCCAGGCCGTGCTGGGCCGCGGCGCGCAGCTGGACGGCCGGCCGATCGGGGCCCGTCCGGCGCCCCCGTGGGGCCAGGCCCTGATCGCCACCGGCTTCAACTACGTCCAGCCGGTCCGGGTCCGGCAGGCCGAGGTGCTGCTGGCCCTGATGCCCGAGGTGCGCGACATCCGCCGGGGCGGCGCCGCCGCGGTGGACCTCTGTGACGTCGCCGCCGGCCGGCTGGACGGCTACTACGAGCGCGGGCTGGCCCCCTGGGACCGGGCCGCCGGCTGCCTGATCGCCGCCGAGGCCGGTGCGCTGGTCGGCGGCCGACCCGGCCACGGGCCGGACGGAGCGCTGACGGTGGCCGCCGCGCCCGGCGTCTACGAGCCCCTCCAGGAGCGCCTCGCCGCCCTGCGGGCCTGGGCCGACTGACCCGCTCCCGGGCGCGGCCGGCCAGGGAGGGCGTGCCGCGCCCGCTCCGGCCGCGCTCCGGCTGGGCCCGCTCCGGCTGGGCCCGCGGCCGTGCCGGGACAGCGAAGAGCCCTGGCATACGGGGGATGCCAGGGCCTGGGTTTTCGCACGACCCCCTCAGGGCCGCTGGTGCCGGGGAACCGGCGTCGGGTCGGTGGTCGGTCAGGCGGCGGTGCGGTGCCGTTCCAGCACCGTGTCCACGCCGTGTTCGGCGGCGAGCCGGCGGAGGTCGTCCAGCTCGGACTGTTCCACCTCGGCCAGGAATTCGTCCCCGGCTTCGATCGCGCGGTGCAGATCCTGCTCGGCGTTGGCGATGCGCTGCAGGATTCCGGCGGTGAAGGCGTCCATACGGGCCCCCTTACTGTGTCGGACGTGCACGGTCGTGCGTCCCCCGCCCCGAGGTCGTGGTGGCCAGCGGAAGCGTCCGAGCCGGGCAGTGAAGTCTCCGGTCGGGCGCGGAGACGGCCCTCGGCCGCTCCCGTGACGCCCCAGCCCCAGGGCCGGCGCGGATGAACGCACGGCGGGTGGGTGCGATCGGCCTACAGCCAGATCGCGGGTGTGCAGCTGTCCTCCCCGCCCCCGGGACGGGGAAACCTCCCCACGCGAGAAAGTTGCCCGCGTCACAGTCCAATCGGAGTGGTGGACACCCGAACCGTCACCGGACCGTTGCCCGGCGGCCGGCCGCCGCTGCCTCCGGGGCAGCTTATCGCTGCTTTACCGCAGGACCAGGCAGGATGGGGGGCACCGTCGGAGCCGTGCGTCCGCTTTTCCGGGGCCGGCCTGGAGAAGGGACAACGACCGTGCGGGTTCTCGTCGTCGAGGACGAGCAGCTGCTCGCCGAGGCAGTCGCCACAGGTCTGCGCCGCGAGGCGATGGCCGTCGACGTGGTGTACGACGGGGAGGCCGCGCTCCAGCGCATCGCGGTCAACGACTACGACGTGGTCGTGCTCGACCGGGACCTTCCGCTGGTCCACGGTGACGACGTCTGCCGCAGCGTGGTCGACCAGGGCCTGGCCACCAGGGTGATCATGCTGACCGCCTCCGGTGACATCAGCGACCGCGTCGAAGGGCTGGAGATCGGAGCGGACGACTACCTTCCGAAGCCGTTCGCCTTCAGCGAACTCGTCGCCCGGGTCCGGGCGCTGGGCCGCCGTGCGACCGTCCCGCTGCCCCCCGTCCTGGAACGGGCCGGCATCTCGGTCGACCCCGGCCGCCGCGAGGTGATCCGCGACGGGCGGCCCGTCCAGCTGGCCCCCAAGGAGTTCGCCGTCCTGGAGGTCCTGATGCGGGCCGGCGGAGCCGTCGTCTCCGCCGAGCAGCTGCTCGAAAAGGCATGGGACGAGCACACCGACCCGTTCACCAACGTCGTGCGCGTCACCGTGATGACGCTGCGCCGCAAGCTCGGCGACCCGCCGGTGATCGTCACCGTGCCGGGCTCCGGCTACCGGATCTGACCGTACCGGCCCCCGCGGCCGGCCCCATCGCGCCCGCCGCCCCGGCGGACGCTCCGAGAGGACCATCATGACCACCCCGCCCACGGCCGGCGGGCCCTCCGGCGCGCCCGCCGGCGGGCGCG
Source organism: Streptomyces sp. BE20 (assembly GCF_036322525.1). Taxonomy (NCBI): domain Bacteria; kingdom Bacillati; phylum Actinomycetota; class Actinomycetes; order Kitasatosporales; family Streptomycetaceae; genus Streptomyces; species Streptomyces sp. BE20. The sequence continues at coordinate 179,023 of NZ_JAQYWW010001060.1, forward strand.
CCGCAGGACCCAGGGCCGTGCCGCCGAAGCCCGTGCACCCGCCGCGCGCCCCCCGGTTGCACCAGCCGCAGGACACCTACGTGCCCGGTGACGGCATGCTCGCCTGGCTGCCGTTCCGCCCCACCATCCGGATCCGGCTGACCCTGCTCTACGGCGGGATGTTCCTGATGGCCGGCGTGGTCCTGCTGATGCTCATGTACTTCTTCCTCCGCCAGGCCCTGCACGACGTCGCGCCGCCGCCCTTCATCTTCGAGAAGGGCACCACCGTCAACGGCGTGGTGATGACCCCCGAGCAGTTCAACCAGTTCCTCGTGAAGCGGCACGAGGCCGCCTCCAGCGCGGCCCTCAACACCCTGCTGCGCAAGTCCCTCACCGTGCTGGTCTGCCTCGCCGTGATCGCCTTCGCGGCCGGCTACGCGATGGCCGGCCGGGTGCTGCGCCCGCTGGGCCGGATCACCCGCACCGCCCGCGAGGTCGCCTCCTCCGACCTGCACCGGCGGATCGAGCTGGACGGGCCGGACGACGAGCTCAAGGAGCTGGCCGACACTTTCGACGACATGCTCGACCGCCTCGACCACTCCTTCGACTCCCAGCGACGCTTCGTCGCCAACGCCTCGCACGAGCTGCGCACCCCGCTGGCGATCAACCGGACCCTGCTGGAGGTCCAGCTCTCCGACCCCGACGCCTCGAACGACCTTCAGCAGCTCGGCAAGACCCTGCTCGCCACCAACGAGCGCAGCGAGCAGTTGGTGGAGGGCCTCCTGCTGCTCGCCCGCAGCGACAACGAGCTGACCGACCGCCGTCCGGTGGAATTCTCCGAGGTGGCCACCAGGGCGCTGGAGCAGACCCGGGCCGAGGCCGGCAACCGCGAGGTCGAGCTGCGCGCCACGCTCCACCCGGCGACGGTCGCCGGGAACGGGGTGCTGCTGGAGCGGATCGCGCTCAACCTGCTGCAGAACGCCGTCCGCTACAACTCCGCCGGCGGGTGGGTCGAGATCACCACCGCCCCGGTGCCCGGCGGCGGCGAGCTCGTGGTCTCCAACACCGGCCCGGTCGTCCCCGGGTACGAGCTGGAGCACATCTTCGAACCGTTCCGCCGGGTGAAGGGGGCCGACCGGACCCGCAGCGACAAGGGCGTCGGCCTCGGACTCTCGATCGTCCGCTCGGTGGTCCGCGCGCACCACGGCACCATCGAGGCCACCCCGCGTTCCGGCGGCGGTCTCACGATGCGCGTGCGCATCCCCGGCGTCTGAGCCGCACCACCGGGCGCGCCGGGAGCGTCCGAGGGCCCTCCCGGCCCCGTCAGGGCCCTCCTGGCCCCTCTGTGGTCCGTACCGGCCGTCCGTGCCGCCCGGCCTCCGCGCCCCGACCGTTAGCCGCCCCCGTCAGGCTGTCAAGAAGACATAAGCCCTGGCGGGGGCGGCTTGTCTTTTCCGGCCCGAGCAACTTACGGTGTCGTAACCTACGCAACCGTAAGTGCGTATCCGACGCGCCCGTCCCAACGCGCCCGTCCCGCGCGTGCCCGTCCCCCAGGAGTCAGACTCGTGACCATCGCCCCCGTGCAGCGCAGCGCCTCGCTCGGTTCGAGCACCTGGACCGACGCCCGGCTGATCCTGGCCCTCGAAGAGGTCGTCGAGAAGGAACTCGACCGCCACCTGAAGGTCGCCAAGGAGTGGATGCCCCACGAGTTCGTCCCGTGGAGCCAGGGCCGCGACTTCGACGGCGTCCTCGGCGGCGAGGCCTGGGAGCTCGGCCAGTCCAAGGTGACCCCGCTCGGCCGGGTCGCGCTGGTGGTCAACCTGCTCACCGAGGACAACCTCCCGAGCTACCACCACGAGATCGCGACCATGTTCGGCCGCGAGGGCGCGTGGGGTGCCTGGGTGCACCGCTGGACCGCGGAGGAGGGCCGGCACGGGATAGCGATCCGTGACTACCTGCTCACCACCCGGGCCGTCGACCCGGTCGAGCTGGAGCGGGCCCGGATGGTGCACATGTCGGAGGGCTTCGAGTCCGACAACGCGCACAGCATGCTGCAGTCGGTCGCCTACGTGGCCTTCCAGGAGCTCGCGACCCGCATCTCGCACCGCAACACCGGCCACTTCGCCGGCGACCCGCTCTGCGAGCAGCTGCTCGCGAAGATCGCCAACGACGAGAACCTGCACATGGTCTTCTACCGGAACCTGCTGAAGGCCGCCCTGGAGATCGCCCCCGACCAGGCCATGCGGGCCATCGCCGACGTGGTGACCGACTTCCGGATGCCGGGCCACGGGATCCCCGGCTTCGAGCGTGCCGCCGCCCAGATCGCCATCGGCGGCGTCTACAACCTGCGGATCCACCTCGACGACGTGCTGCAGCCGGTGCTGCGCCACCTCAAGGTCATGGAGGTGGGCGGTCTCGGTCCGGAGGGCGCGCGGGCCCAGGAGGAGCTCGGCCTCTTCCTCGCCGGGCTGGACGCCCAGGCGACCAAGTTCGACGAGCGGCAGGCCGCGCTGCAGGCCCGCCGGGCAGCCCGCAAGGCCGCCGGGTAGCCGGCGCCCGCGCCCACCCCCCCGGCCGGAGCGGCCGGGGGTCCGACGGGAGCGGGGAGCGGGGAGCGGCCCTCCGCGCGGCCTCCCGACCGCCCGGAGGGCACTGTGCCGGACACGAACTCGGGGGCCGGAAGGTCACGGACCGGGTCGCTCCGGATGGGCGGATTTTCCACGTTTTGCCCGGGAAGATTCAGAACGTGACCAAGCTCACACCGTGTCGCTGCGCGATGCGGGACGACCTCGGAGCGTGATCATGCCCGCGGCGTCGCCGATTGCTTTCCGTGAGCGGATCGATGATCGACTCCGACGCGGAGGATTGACCCGCATCCCTGGTGGGCAAGGGAATTCGCAGGCGCCGCACGGGCTTTTCATCACTCTCCGTGTCCGCCGCGCGGGCGTTCCGGCGGCGTGGCGATGGCCCAGCGTGAGGCCCCTCGCGCCCGAGTCGATCACCCCAACGGACCCCCGGCTGAGTGTCGATTGAGTAACAGGGCTTGAAGTAAGGCAAAATCTCCGCCTCGGGTCGGGCACAAGACCGACCCCCCATGCGTTACGTGCGCTGGAGATACCGCACACACCGCACAACCCGGAGGGGGAGAGCGAAATATGGCTACCGACTACGACACCCCACGCAAGACCGACGACGAGCTCAACGAGGACAGCATCGAGGAGCTCAAGGCTCGGCGGAACGACAAGGGCGGAAGCTCTGTCGACGTCGACGAGTTCGAAGCTGCCGAGGGCATGGAGCTCCCCGGCGCGGACCTCTCGAACGAGGAGCTCTCCGTCAGGGTGCTGCCTCGGCAGGCCGACGAGTTCACCTGCATGAGCTGCTTCCTGGTCCACCACCGTAGCCAGCTGTACAGCGAGAAGAACGGCAACCCGATCTGCCGGGACTGCGGCGCCTGAGGACCAGGGCGGCCATGACTCGGGCCTCGCGATTTCAGCGAGACCGGTACAACGCCCCTTCCGGCCCCGGGCAGCGGGGCCGGACGGCAGCTCCGGCGGTCGCCGTGGCGGACGCACCAGTCATACGGTCATACGGAGATACAGAGGGACGGTCCCGCGAAGGCGGAACCGTCCCTCTCCGTTTTTCTGTTGTCCGCGTCCCGGCGGGGTCCGCTCGGCGGCCCCGTCCCTGGTGCGGCCCCGGTGCGGCCCCGGTGCGGCCCCGGTCAGGCGCGGGCGCCCCGGCGGGCCTCGTCCAGGGCCTCGGCCAGCTTCATCGGGGAGCGGGTCGACAGGTAGAGGTACGGCGTCGGGTCGGCCGGATCGGTCACCTCGACCCGCAGCGCCGTCGGAACGTAGCTGCGCAGCAGCATGAACGCCCGCGGATCGGCCTTCGGCCCGCGCCAGGCCACGGCCTCGGCCGGGCTGAGCGGGTGGGCGGCGCCGAGGGCGTCCACCGGGATCCGGGCCGGGCCGGCCACCAGGGATCCCTGGACCACCCGGATCCGGGCCGAGCCGTAACTGCTGATCGCGGCCGCACCGGCGGCGATGCCGACCACCAGTCCGACCAGCGCGCCCACCGCGCTGATTCGCAGCAGGGTCAGCGCGAGCGTGAGGCCGATCGCGACCGGGAACAACCACCAGGAGCGCGGCGCGGTGAGGCGTTCGTCGTACATGCCCCCATTGTGGGCGCCGCAACGGCCGGCCCTGGACGGCACCCCCGGTCCCGGCCCGCCTACCGGTCGGTAGGGTGGGGCGGCGTGACCGGTTCGATAGCCCCCACCTCCCCCTCCGTCCCGTCGGCGCCGGCCGTGCCGCGGTCGCCGACCACGCCGCCGCCGGAGGCCGTCCTCCCCGAGCGCGCCCCGGAGGCCCCCGCCCCGGGCACCCGGCTCGGCTCGCACTACGAACACTGCTTCGGCTGCGGCCCCCGGCACCCCACGGGCCTGCGGATCGACGCGGTGGCCGGTGAGGGCCTGGACGTCACCGGCGAGTTCACCATCCGTTCCGAGCACCAGGGCGGCCCGGGTCTGGCCCACGGCGGCCTGCTGACCACCGCCATGGACGAGATCCTCGGCTCGCTCAACTGGCTGCTGCACGCCCCCGGCGTCACCGGCCGGCTGGAGACCGACTTCCTCGCCCCGGTACCGGTGGACACCCGGCTGCACCTCCGCGCCTGGGTCACCGGCGTCCACGGTCGGAAGGTCTACAGCGCCGCCGAGGGCCGGATCGGCGGACCGGACGGACCGGTCGCCGTGCGCGCGCAGGCACTCTTCATCCAGGTGAAGCTGGAACACTTCACCAAGCACGGTCGTCCGGAGGACATCGAGAAGGTCCTCGACGACCCTGACCTGATGCAGCGCGCCCGAGCCTTTGAGGTGAACCCTTGACCAGCACCCCCCGCCCGCCCCTGGACGTCCTGATCCGGCGGATCGACGCCGAGCTGCCGCTGCCCGCGTACGCGCAGCCCGGCGACGCGGGAGCCGACCTGCGGACCACCGTCGACGCGGAGTTGGCCCCCGGCGAGCGGGCCGTGCTTCCCACCGGTGTCGCCATTGCGCTGCCCGACGGTTACGCGGCGTTCGTCCACCCCCGGTCCGGCCTGGCAGCTCGTTGCGGTGTTGCTCTGGTGAACGCCCCAGGGACGGTCGATGCCGGGTACCGTGGAGAGATCAAGGTGATCGTCGTCAATCTGGACCCGCGCGAGGGGGTCAGCTTCCGCCGAGGGGACCGGATCGCCCAGCTGGTCATCCAGCAGGTCGAGAAGGCCCGCTTCCACGAGGTGGCCGAGCTGCCGGGGTCGGCACGCGCCGAGGGCGGGTTCGGGTCGACCGGCGGCCACGCCGCGGTCTAGGCTGCCCGCGGCCTCGCAGGAAGCCGAGCAGGTATTCGCATCGGTCTTGGACCGGGAAGGACAGTGACCGTGTTCCGTCGTCGCCAGAAGAGCGAGGACGCTGTCGAGCAGCTCGCCGACGACGCCATCAGCGCCGACGAGACGGCCGATGACGTCGAAGGTTCCGCCGAGAGCGAGAACGTGACCGACCTGGATCCGACGGACCGCGTCGGGCTGCCGCCGGCCCCGCGTCCGGAGGGGCCGTGGGACCACTCCGAGCTGGAGGATCCCGAAGAGGGCCGGGTGGACCTCGGGGGCCTGCTGGTCCCCGGTGTCGAGGGCATGGAGCTCCGGGTCGAGGTGGCCGGCGAGTCGATCGTCGCTGCCACGCTCGTCCTCGGCAACAGCGCCATCCAGCTCCAGGCCTTCGCGGCCCCCAAGTCCGAGGGCATCTGGGGCGAGGTCCGCGAGGAGATCGCCACCGGCATCACCTCGCAGGGCGGCGTGGTCGAGGAGGAGGAGGGCCCGCTGGGCTGGCACCTCCGCGCACAGGTCCCCGTCCAGCTGCCGGACGGCACGCAGGGTGTCCAGCTGGTGCGCTTCGTCGGCTGTGACGGACCGCGCTGGTTCCTGCGCGGCGTGATCTCCGGCCAGGCCGCGGTGCAGCCCGAGGTGGGCGGCATCCTGGAGCAGGTCTTCCGGCAGACCGTCGTCGTCCGCGGCGAGGGCCCGATGGCGCCCCGCGACCCGATCGTGCTGAAGCTGCCCGAGGACGCGCAGATGGTCGCCGACGGCGGCGGCGCGGTCACGGGCGCCGGTGAGGGCGACACCCGCTACACCGGCACCTCGCTCGACCCGTTCGCCCGCGGCCCGGAGATCACCGAGGTCCGCTGAGCACCGCGATCGCCCCCGTCCGGACCGCCGGACGGGGGCGATTTGCATGTGACGGGCCGATCCCCGTACAGTTCCGGAGTCGCCGCGAAAGAGCGGGGACAAGCAGGAAAGCAAATCGGATGAATGAAACTCCGGAAAACGGAGCGGAAAACGTCTGGTAAGCTGGAAACACGAAAGAACGAAGCGCCCGGAGGGCCGGTGTGAAAGCCGCCTGAAGGAAGTGTCCGTTCCTTGAGAACTCAACAGCGTGCCA